>JBJTMN010000151.1:0-2613 GCA_046070545.1 Ferruginibacter sp. | reverse complement strand
CCGCCGAATATCCAGGCATAGTTGCCCAGGTGTTCGCCTGTTTCGGTAGTATATAAAAAGATGGTACCCAAAATGGCAATGCTCATTCCGAATGCTGCCACCAAATTGCCTTTACGTGCAGAAGCGGGATTAGAAAGCATTTTAAGGCCGGTAATAAAAGTTACCGAAGCAATTAAATAGCAGAGTGTAAGTATGTTTGATCCCATATTGAAATTCTAATATTAAAATTCTAAATTCTAAAAATGCAGTTTACGTTTCTCCAAGCTTTCGCAAAATAGCAGCGAATATCTTCATGAGTTCATCAGCTTCTTTTAATAATGACAGCCTTTCGGTTTCCAAATGTTCTACTTCATATGTCAGTAAATGCCTTAACCACAATGTTGATTCTTTTGCTTCTTTCTTACTTATTTTGATTTTATATCGAAGATCTTTGCCACCAAGCTTATCATTAGCTTCAATATAATTTGCAGCAACAGAACCAGCAGAACGCACCACCTGGCTTATGTATTCCCTGTTGATAATGTCTTGTTTTAATTGTCTGCACAAATCCCTCACCCTTAGCGAAAACTTAGCTGTACGTTCTTCCAAATCATAAGTACGTTCTTCGCTCATTTAAAATTTAGAGTTTAGAATTTACACCTTCTTCTTAAACATTTCCAGCATCCTGTCGGTTACCACAAATCCGCCTACCACATTTAAGGTACCCAGTACCACGGCTAAAAAACCAAGTATCAGTGCCAGGTAATTATCAGTTTCGGCCTTGCCCATGATGATGATGGCACCAATGACCACCACACCATGTATGGCGTTGGCGCCACTCATAAGCGGTGTATGCAATACACTGGGCACACGGCCTATCACTTCAATACCAACAAATATCATCAGGATGACGATGTAGATGATCTGTTGGTTGGATGAAATAAAGTTTAGAATATTTTCCATTTTGATACTATTGTTTGAATCTCTTTTCGTTATTTAAGTTCTTCTCCAACTTTACTTTGTACTTTTTTGCTTCTCCAAAAAAGTACCAAAAAAGGAGCCCCGAAATCGATTACATCCCGATTTCGGGAAGGAGCACTGATTAAGCTTTTGTACTACTGTAAACTGAACATTTGTTCCTTGAAGGTTGATGCAATCAGCTTACAGTATAGCTATCTGTTTGCTTTTATAATAGAGATGCTACTCTTTCATTCGTTACTTCTCCTGCATGCACCACACAGGTTCCTTTTACCAGGTCATCTTCAAAATTCAAATTGAATTTCCCTTCCTTATCGATCATTAACTGTAAAAAGTTCAGAATATTTTTTCCGTATAGTTTGCTGGCATCGCTGGGCATGGTAGATGCCAGGGCTGAATTACCTACAATGCTTACACCATGATGCACAACCGTCTCATCATTCTTTGTAAGTTCTGTATTGCCACCGGTTGCAGCTGCCAGGTCAATAATGACAGAGCCGTTCTTCATAGCTGTCATCATTTCTGTAGTGATTAGTATAGGTGCTTTTTTGCCGGGTATCTGTGCTGTTGTAATTACCACATCAGCTTTGGCTACACTTTCTGCGATCTTAGCTTTCTGGCGTTTCATAAAATCTTCCGATTGCTCCACGGCATAACCACCGGCTTTGCTGGCATCGGCTGCGCCTTCCACTTCCACAAATTTTGCACCCAGGCTCATGACTTCTTCCTTAACGGCCGGGCGTGTATCAAAAACTTCCACCACAGCACCCAAACGCTTACCGGTTGCAATGGCCTGCAAGCCGGCAACACCGGCGCCCAGTATCAGCATTTTTGCCGGGGGAATACTACCGGCGGCTGTCATGAACATGGGGAAATACTTCGGGAATAAATTGGCTGCCAGCAATACTGCTTTGTACCCGGCAATATTTGCCTGGCTGCTTAATATATCCATGCTTTGTGCACGGGTAGTACGCGGCAGCATATCCATGCTGAAGACGGTTAACCCCTGTGCAGCAAGCTCTTTCATTAAAGCTGCATTGAACAGCGGTTGATAAACCCCTAAAATGATCTTAGACTTCAGACCTGCGATCTCAGATTGAGGGAGGGCATTTATACTTACAATAAAATCGCTGCCCTGTAATACTTCGCTGCGTGATTTTATCGCTGCGCCGGCTTCGGTATATTTTTCGTCATTTGCAAAAGCAGTAGCGCCTGCATGGTTTTCAACATAAACCTCTACATTCCATTTTTTAAGGACGGATACATGTTCGGGTAGCAGCGATACTCTTGTTTCGGGAGATGGTTCTTTTAAAACGCCAATGATCATAAGCAATTAATTGAAGCAAATGTAAGAAAAATTAATACCGTATGGTGAAGTGCTGTTTATGATTAATATCAGGGTTAAAAAATACAATACTGATAAAGAACAGGTCGATGGTTAAAGTTACTGCCGGATGTTCTTTTATCATGGTCCAGGCCTCTTCCATTTCTGTACTCCAGTGTATATCGTCAAATACTAATATGGTTGCAGGTGTTTTGTGTTTGAGAAGCTCGTTAAAATAATCCAGCGTTGGCGCTTTACGGTGATTGCCATCTATAAAGGCAAAATTTATCTCTGTAAGATTTAATAAAAGCGGTGATAAGGTTTTGGCAAAA
>JBJTMN010000150.1:0-3025 GCA_046070545.1 Ferruginibacter sp. | reverse complement strand
TTCAGCAGGTCGGCAACATTGCTTTTACGTAAACCCGATAACGATGGTTTACCATCTCTTACACGAAGAGAAAAAGAGATACTGGAAAAGATCGCCGACGGACTTACAAACCAGCAAATAGCCAACGAACTGTTTGTAGATGTAAGCACGATCAGTTCTCACCGAAAAAATATGCTGGCAAAATATGGTGTACAAAATACGGCAGCATTGATCAAGTTAGCAATCACAGAAAAACTTATCTGAACCTATCCCGTCTCAAACATCAACGATTAAAATTCTATTCCTTAAAATTCTTCTTCAGTTCCATAAGTTTTGCCTGGAAAGGGTTATTTACCATTTTCTTTTCCTCCACCTTAACCTCACCCTTGAATGCTTTTTTAACCGCTTCCTGCCTGGCAGTAACGCTTTCTTTTAAACTCAACGCAATCCTTTTACGGGATATATCAACTTCAACCACCGTAACCATTACTTTTTGTCCAAGTTTTACCACTTCATTTGGATCCGTAATATACCGGTTTGCGAGTTGCGATACATGTATCATCCCATCCTGCTTTACACCCACATCGGCAAAAGCGCCGAAGTTTGTTATGTTTGTGATGATACCCGGCACTTTCATTCCGGGCTTCAGATCCGCCATGCTGTTTACTCCCTCGGCAAACCTGAATTCTTCAATTGCTGCACGGGGATCACGACCAGGCTTTTCCAATTCTTTTAAAATATCTGTAATGGTAAACTCGCCGATCGTATCGGTAACAAAATCTTTTGCTTTTAACTGCTTCCTTATCTCTGCATTTTTAATTAATTCCGGCACCGTGCTTTGTAATTTGGCAGCCATGGTTTCCACCACATGGTAGCTCTCAGGATGTACTGCTGAATTATCCAACGGGTTTGCGGCATCCTGTATCCTTAAAAATCCCGCACTCTGTTCAAAAGCCTTAGCACCCAGCATCGGAACTTTTTTAATTTCTTCGCGGCTTTTAAAGGCTCCATGCTTTGTACGGTACTCAACTATATTCTTGGCAACTGTTGCACTCAATCCACTCACATAAGTGAGTAAATGTTTGCTTGCCGCATTTACATCCACACCTACAAAATTCACACAGCTTTCTACCACCTTATCCAGCGATTCCTTCAAACGGTTTTGATGTACATCATGCTGGTACTGCCCAACACCAATACTTTTGGCATCGATTTTCACCAGTTCGCTTAATGGATCAAGTAACCTGCGACCGATGCTGATAGATCCACGCACCGTAACATCTTCATCCGGAAATTCTTCCCTGGCTACTTCACTGGCGGAGTAAATGGAAGCACCATTCTCATTCACCATAAAAAGAGAAACAGGCTTGCCAAAATCAATACCACGCAATAGCTGATCCGTTTCTTTACTGGCCGTACCATTACCATAACCAATAGCTTCTATATTATATTCAGCAACCAGTTCCTGTATTATTCTTATAGCACCATTCCAATCATTTTGTGGTGCATGCGGATAGATAGTGTTGTACTTTAAAAATCCACCATATTCATCCAGGCAAACAACCTTGCAGCCCGACTTAAATCCCGGATCTATCGCCATCACCCTTTTGTGACCAAGCGGCGAAGCCAGTAAAAGCTGGCGAAGATTTTCAGCAAAAACCCGGATAGCTTCTTCATCTGCCTTTACCTTACTCAACATTCTGAACTCAGTTTCAATAGAAGGCTGCAGCAGCCGAACATAAGAATCATCAATAGCCAGGGCAACTTGTTTCGAAGCAAGTCCTGATGATTTTAGAAAAACATTTTTAATAGCATCCTGTGCCTGTTCTTTGTCAATACCAATATCCATTATTAAAAAGCCTTCCTTCTCGCCGCGGCGAATGGCCAGTATACGGTGACTGGGACTTTGTGCCAATGGTTCCTTAAACTCAAAATAGTCCCGGTATTTTTGCGCATCCTCATCATCTTTTTTACTCGTCAGCACCCGGGATGAGAGTGCAGCTCCTTCTGTAAATAATTTACGCACAATATTTCTTGCCTGCTCATTTTCCGCAATCCACTCTGCCATAATATCCCGGGCACCTTGCAAAGCCTCTGCAGCATCCTTCACTTGTTCTGTAATAAATTTCGCCGCTTCGGCTTCCGGGTTTTGATGCCCCTGTTCAAATAATAAAGTAGCAAGCGGTTCCAATCCCTTTTCAACTGCAGCACTGGCCTTTGTTTTACGTTTTGGTTTAAAAGGCAGGTAAATATCTTCCAATACGGTAGCGCTGGTACAATCTTCAATCCGCTTTTTTAATTCCGGTGTTAATTTGCCCGTTTCTTCAATTGTTTTTAAAACGGTCTCCTTCCTTTTCTCCAGGTCGTTGAAATATTTTATTTGATCGATCACATTTGCAATCTCAACTTCATCCAGGTTACCGGTAGCTTCTTTGCGGTACCTTGCTATAAATGGAATCGTAGATCCTTCAGTGTGTAGTTGATTAATGTTGCTGATCTGCTTTACACTTAAATTCAGTTCAGCGGCTATATGTTGGGTGTATTTAATATTCATATTGTAAAAATTAAAGGGCTGCAAATGTATCATTACATAGCCTCAAAAAAAACTTTAAAATACCTGGATTTGCTGTTGCCAGGCTTGATATACCTATAATAAAAAAGCCTCTCAGTTTCCTGAAAGGCTTTTTTAAAGAATATGGCAGCTACCTACTCTCCCGCATTGTTGTGCAGTACCATCGGCCATGAGGGGCTTAACTTCTCTGTTCGGTATGGGAAGAGGTGAACACCCTCGGCAAAACCACCATAAGGCGTTTTGTCGGGACTAACTAAAAGTTAGATGACAATAATAAGGTGACATATTGGAATAAGCAGTTGTAGAGTAAAAAAATATAATTATTCTTCGTAAGAAAAATAAAAAATAAAGCTTACGGGCAATTAGTACTACTCGGCTTTGATGTTACCACCTTTACACCTATAGCCTATCAACGTTATCGTCTAGAACGACCCTTAAGAGTAAACTCATCTTGAGGAAGGTTTCGCGCTTAGA
>JBJTMN010000149.1:0-2953 GCA_046070545.1 Ferruginibacter sp. | reverse complement strand
TTTTTGAATAATGCTGCTACAGCGATGAACACCCAGATGATATTTACGATCATGGATGGATAAGCCTGGTGCACCAATGTATTAATCGTAAAGAAAAAAGAGAACCAGTGAAAATTGACATTAAAAAATATTTAAGCCAGAAGGTTGATTTGTATAATCAACCTTCTTTCATTAAAGACGACCCTGTCTCTATACCACACAGTTTCACAAAAAAACAGGATGTAGAAATTGCCGGGTTCTTTGCTGCCATTTTTTCCTGGGGCAACCGTACCACCATCATCAATAAATCAAAAGAGCTGATGCAATTGATGGATTACGAACCGCATGCCTTCTGCCTGGATCATTCTGATAATGAGTTGAAGAAGCTCCTTCATTTTAAACACCGTACATTTAACGCAACCGATCTGTTGTATTTTATAGATTTCTTTAAAATGCATTATTCAAGAAATGATTCCCTTGAAAATGCATTTACACAATGGATGACCAGCCAAGATGAAACAGTGGAAAATGGACTAAAAGGTTTTTATCATTACTTCTTTTCTTTACCTGATATTCCTGAAAGAACACGCAAGCATATTGCATCGCCAGAAAAGAATTCAAGCTGCAAAAGAATAAATATGTATCTGCGCTGGATGGTACGCAGCGATGATAATGGCGTTGACTTCGGGATCTGGAAGAATATTTCTCCTGCACAATTGATATGCCCCGTAGATGTACACGTGGCAAGGGTTGCTAAGGAGTTGAATTTAATGAAAAGACAACCGGTTGACTGGCAGACGGCATTGGAATTAACCGCCTGTTTGCGTACATTAGATAAAAATGATCCGGTAAAATATGATTTTGCATTGTTTGGAACGGGAGTAATGGAAAACAGATCGCTGATTACCTGATCTAAAATGATTTCGCTGATGGAAAATACCGGATTAATAAGCCTGTTAAATAATGAATTGCCGCTGAAAATTGCCGGGCAAAAATCCTATGCAGAAATTCATGCACAGTTATCGGATTATATCAACAAGCTGATAAAAGATGATTTTGAAAAACTGGTCAGCTACCTCTATCGTATTGATGTAAGTGAACAAAAGCTTAAATCTCTCCTGCAGCAAAATCCCGATGAAAATGCCGGTGATATTATAGCCACACTTATAATTGAAAGGCAGCAGCAAAAAATAAAAACCCGTCAGCAGTTCAGCCAACGGGACAATAATTCTGATACAGAAGAAAAATGGTAATGACTTACTGTTCCTGCAGTTGCTGGGCAGCAGGCTTTTTACTGAACATCAGTTCCTGTACTTTTTCCTTATCTTCTTTTTCCTTTTTCAGGTCGAACATGGTTCCGAAAACATGGTCCCATAAAGTAGAACTTACTCCAAAACCAAGGTCTACGTTTTTATAATGATGCAGGTGATGATTGCGCCATAAAGGCTTCATCCATTTAAAAGGCGGGTTCCAGGCATGAATGGCATAGTGCATACTTCCATAAATAAGGTAGCCTATCAAAAACCCCGGGAAGAATGCAAACACACTGCTGGTGCTGCTGAACAGCCATGCAATACCATACATGATACTGAACAGGGTGGATGCGATCAGTAAACTGGGCACAGCCGGCATAAACAGTCTTTCTTTATCCCTTGGATATTCGTGGTGGTTGCCATGTATGATATAAACGATCTTTTTTGCCTTTTCACTTTCTGCAAAAAAATGAAACACAAACCGGTGAATGGTATATTCAAATAATGACCAGCACAGCATACCGGCAGTAAAGATCATGGCAGTTTGCAAAACCGTAAACCCCACTTTTGCAGCACTGAAGTATAACATGAAGCCAATAATGGGTAAATACATTCCCCAGATAACAAGCGGATGTGTTTTCGTCAGGTATTCCAGGTACTGGTTCTTAAATAACCTGGCCTGGCCTTTATTATGAATCTTATCGAAATGCATAGAGGTTAATTCATAACAAAATTAGAGAAAAAACCCTTTAATCAAAATTATCTGGGCCATTTCCCTCGGTATAAATGGCTATTTTTGAGCTTATAAAATTATTTTATGAAACTGGTAACATTTTTACACGAGGGGCACGACCAACTGGGCATTGTAGTAAACGAAAAAATATATGCACTGGAAGAATTGCATCGGGACCTTCCCAATTCCATGGCTATGTTCCTGAATTACTGGGATGAGCTGATGCCCATGGCTATGGCTGTAGAGAAAAAAGTAAAAGATGGTTTGGTAAGAAACGAAATGGGTATTGCTTACCCGGATGCCGAATTGTTTGCCCCCGTGCCAACACCTACCAGTTGCAGGGATGGTTATGCCTTCAGGCAGCACGTGGCAGCAGCAAGGCGAAACAGAAAAGTTGATATGATCCCTGAATTTGACCAATACCCTATTTTCTATTTTACCAACCATAACAGCATACAGGGACCCGGCGATATTGTTTGCATGCCGGATCATTTTCAAAAGCTGGATTTTGAACTGGAGGCTTCCATTGTAATATGTAAACCGGGCCGCAACATTAAAGCTGCAGAGGCTGATGAATATATCGGCGGATTGATGATCATGAATGATATGAGTGCCAGAACATTGCAGATGGAAGAAATGCTGCTTAATCTCGGACCGGCAAAAGGAAAAGATTTTGCTACTGTTATTGGCCCCATGCTGGTTACTTTAGATGAACTGGAGCAGTATGAAGTGCCTTGTAAAGAAGGCCACACCGGTAAGGCCTGGAACCTGGGTATGAAATGCCGGGTGAATGGTATACAGGTAAGTGAAGGTAACCTGGCTGATATGGACTGGACCTTTGCCGAAATTATTGAAAGGTGCAGCTATGGAGTAAACATAATGCCCGGCGATGTAATAGGCAGCGGCACCGTTGGTACAGGTTGTTTTTTAGAATTAAATGGAACTGGCTTATTAAACAACCCCGATTTTGTACCACAGTGGTTACAGG
>JBJTMN010000148.1:0-3563 GCA_046070545.1 Ferruginibacter sp. | reverse complement strand
AAAAATACCTGGGCAAGGCTTACAACGGTCATAACCGGAGCTTCCCACTCTTTTGAACGGAACATGCTGATTGATCCCAGTACACAATGCCAGCATGTCCATAACAGGAAACTTCCTTCCTGTCCTTCCCATATGCAGGCCAGCAGGTATTTGGGTTCCAGTTCTTTGGATGCATGCTTGTAAGCATACATATACTCGTAATAATGATTGGAGCAGAGGTAAAATATGATCGCAAAAATAATTACTGCAGATATGAACTGTGTAATAAAGGCGATCCTGGCAAAATTGAGCCATGACTTTTTTTCGGCCAGGTCAGTTTTATTGGAGGCTGTAAAATATGCTATTGTAGAAATGATGGATGCAATAAAGGCAAGTAAGACAAAGAAATGGCCTATCTGCCCCGGTAATAAGTGTTCGCCTGCAAATTCCATTAAGTATAATTATTAGTAAGTTGAATCCTGTTGGTTGGTGATCGTTTTTTCCAACTGCTTTTTATCGTCTTTGTATTTACTGGGGCATTTTAAAAGTATATCCCTGCATTCAAAATGATCGCCTTTCATAGTGCCTTTCATTACAATGCGTTCACTTTTTTCCAGGTCGGTTGGTTTGCTGTTATGAAATATGACTTTAGTTTTACCTCCAAGGCTGTCAACGGCGTAAAAACTCAGGTAATTAGGATTGTTTACAGCATCGTATTCAATGGGTTCCGATTTATCAAGTTTAGCGATCAGGTGTACAAATGTCCCCTGTTTTTTTTGTGCCGATTTGATTGTTTCGTACGTAGAGAAATCGCCCGCTGAATATACAATAAGCGCCACTATAAGCGCTGCAATAGAAACGAGGATAATAATATGTGTTCTTTTCATAGCTTAATTGTTAATGCAAAGGTATGTCAATAACAAGTGATTTACACTAAAAGAGGAATAAATTAAGCTAATCTTAATCATTTCGGAAGAAGATAAAAATCATGCCGGCCGCAGGGGATATCAACTTTTTTAAGGCCTGAAATTTATTTTTTTTACCTATTTGCTTTACTGTTCAGTAGCTTATCTTTGCACGGTTTTTATCCGTGAATGAACTGGTGAATTTTTTAAGTAAATAAAAGTAATGACTGACCTTTCGAATTTTGATCCCAACTCAGTAGGTAATCCCGATAACAATATCTTTGGCTTACCCTTTTCAGAAGAAGATGCAAGACTCATCATCATTCCCGTACCCTGGGAAGTTACCGTAAGCTATGATGCCGGAACAGCAAGGGCCCCTGAGCATGTCTTTAATTCAAGCCTGCAGGTTGACCTGTACGACCCGGATGTAAAGGACGGCTGGAAGCAGGGGTTTTATATGCAGGCCTGTGATAAGAAGGTGCTTATGAAAAGCGATTACCTGCGTAAGGAAGCCGAACTGCTGATCAATTATATTTCACATGCTGAAGTGGTTGCCGATAACAAATTCATGTGTAAATCCCTCAAAGAGATCAATGAAGGAAGTGTATTTTTAAATAACTGGGTTTATGAACGTACCAAGGCCTTGCTGGATGAAGGAAAACTGGTTGGTTTGCTGGGTGGAGATCACAGCACGCCATTAGGTTATTTTAAGGCCATTGCCGAAAGACATGGCGAATTCGGAATACTGCAGATTGATGCACATTGCGATCTGCGCAAAGCTTATGAAGGGTTCACCTATTCACATGCTTCTATCATGTATAATGCGCTTGCAGAAATTCCGCAATTGAGCAAACTGGTACAGGTTGGTATCAGGGATTATTGTGAAGAGGAAGTGGATTATATCAATGCCAGCAACACCCGGGTGGTTACTTATTACGATAAGGAAATAAAGGAACGCCAGTACGAGGGGCAAACCTGGAAACAGATCGTTGATGAAATAATCGATCACCTTCCCGAAAAAGTGTATATCAGTTTTGATATTGACGGGCTTGACCCCAAGCTTTGCCCGCACACCGGAACGCCGGTACAGGGAGGTTTTGAGACCGAGCAGGTATTTTATATTTTTAAACGCCTGATACAGAGCGGCCGCAAATTTGTTGGTTTCGACCTGAATGAAGTAGGCGTAAGCCAGGATGAATGGGATGAAAATGTGGGTGCCAGGTGTTTGTTTAAGTTATGTAACTTACTGGTAGCTGCAAACCCTGCTACATGAAATACAGTTTTATTTTAAAAGACAATAATCAAAAAGCATATAACCTGTTTACCTGGTTTTTGTTCTTTCTGCATATGGCTGCAGCCATGTTCGCATTAAATACGGATGACTTTAAACTAAAGCTCAGCATCTATATCATGCTTGGCTTTTACGCCTTACTCAGTATGGTATACTACATCTGCCGCAAACATCCGAAAGCACTGGAAACATTCAGCCTGATCATGGCTTTGATGTATGCAAATTTCTGGTTTCAGCAGGCAGGTATACTGGCAGCTATTGCGTTTGCAGCAGTTTTTATAATTGTTACAGTGGTTAAAGGAAAAACCACAACGGTGCTGATAACAGATGAGGGGATACACCTGACAAGGGTATTTAAAACCGTTGTTTTTCCCTGGACAGCCATGGAAAATTTAGTGCTCAAGGACAATGTGCTAACCATCGATTTTAAAACAAATAAAATAATCCAGGTAGAAATTGTGGAGAATAACCGGATGGTTGATGAAACGGAATTCAACCTGTTTTGTAAAGAACGTATCAGCCACTAATAACACCTGCACATTTAATAATCATCATGTTAACAGAAAGCCCATTCATACTATATTCAGACGGTGAAGGAAATATCTTTGAAGATACTTCATTGTATGCTACCGGCCGCAGCGGCTGGGATGCCATGCCGGTACCTGTTGAAGAATGGATTGAACTGCCCACCGGCGGAAATTTATATGAACTGCCCGGCCGCAAAGGAATTGGTATTGATGTGGAAACAGGAGAAATGCGGCTTTGCGAAAAAGGCTGGGCTGTGGCGGCTTTTATTCCGCCTGCACATACTGGTCTTTACATGGCTGCTTACGAGACTGAAAAAGATGCACCAACCTTGCCACTGTTTTGCTACACGGCTGCTGCATGGCTAAATGAAAAAATATATGTTCCGGCTGTTCGTATTGAACAGGACATCAGGCAGGAGGCAGAAGGGTATGTAGAAGAAATGATAGAGACGGGCACGAACAGGTTACTGGCAGCATACCCACACAACCGGCTGATAAAACATTTAATGGAAAATTGCTGCATGACCTATACCTGTCCTGCTGCCAGGAACCTGGCAATTGGAAGATGGGAGTGTCCAGTGCCGGTTTCTCCTGCATGCAATGCGAACTGTATTGGCTGTATCTCTTTTCAGCCCGAAGATGAAACGATCATCAGCACACAGGACAGGCTTACGTTTAAGCCTACTGCAGAAGAAATTGTAGAGTTTACCGTACCGCATTTACAAACGGCGCCTTACCCGCTGGTAAGCTACGGGCAGGGCTGCGAAGGAGAGCCGCTCCTCATGTGGGAAACGATCCGGGAGTCTATCATTGAAATAAGAAAACATACCGATAAAGGCAGCATCAACATCAATACAAACG
>JBJTMN010000147.1:0-9740 GCA_046070545.1 Ferruginibacter sp. | reverse complement strand
GCATGACCGGCCATTGCCTCGGTGCAGCAGGTGTGCTAGAAGCACTCGCCTGTATCATGGCTGTGGTAAAAGATATAGTCCCCCCAACGATCAATCACTTTACCGACGATCCGGAACTGGATCCAAAACTTAATTTTACTTTTAACAAAGCACAGCATCGTACTGTGAATGCTGCCTTAAGCAACACCTTTGGTTTTGGCGGGCATAACGCTTCTGTTATTGTAAAAAAATATGTTGCTTAATTCTTTTAGTTAGATTTTCTCCTCCGGTAAATTTTTAAAACTTTCTTAGCCACTAATTACACGTAGGAACACGAATTATTCTTGTCAATTAGTGAAATCCGCAGCCAAATAACTTCAGGTAAATCACGGAGCAGATTATAATAATGATGTTTTAAAAGCATCTTATTTTCAACTTTATTACAAGGCAAATTTTTCTTAATTTTATTTGAGATAATTAAGTTTAATTTCACGGAAACTATTTATTCATTTTGCAATTCATAAAAGATTTCTTCAAAAACAAGTCCCACAACCGGGAATTTAAAAAGCAGTTGAGTAATGTACTGGGATTTACCCCCGGAGAAATTACACTGTACAAAACAGCCCTCAGCCACCGCAGTGTACGGGAAGGTGCTGATGAAAATAATGAACGGCTTGAGTTTTTGGGGGATGCGGTTTTAAGTTCTATTGTAGCTCATTACCTCTTCAGAAAATATCCATACAAGGGGGAAGGTTTTTTAACCGAAATGAGAAGCAAAATGGTGAACCGGCAGAAACTGAATGATATTGCTTTAAAGATGGGACTTAAAAAAATCACCTTTTATAACAAATACGATAATGCCCTGAAAATATCGCAGATATTTGGCAATACCCTGGAAGCATTGATAGGAGCTGTTTACCTGGATAAAGGATATGCAGGCACACACAAGTGGGTAGAGAAATGCATCATTATGCCGCACATGTTCATGGATGACCTGGAAGATGTGGAGATCAATATCAAGAACAAACTGTACGGTTGGGCCAATAAAAACGGCAAAGCACTTGAGTTTGAAACACTGGACGAGAAATTTGAGAATGGAAGAAGATTATTTACCATTGGCGCCACCGTTGATGGTGAATTGATTGCCGAAGCAAAAGGGTACAATAAAAAAGATGCCAGCCAGATCGCAGCACAGCTGGCGGTGGATAAATTAGGACTGTAAATGTTTCTCGTTAATCGTTTATTCAAATTCAAGCTTTTTGAGTTAACAAATACAGTTTTTAATTTAATGCAACGAGAAACGAATAACGATTAACCAGAAACAAGAAACGATGAATTTTGGAATTTTAGGAAGCGGAAGCTGGGGAACTGCATTGGCAAAAATTTTAACCGATAATGGCAACACTATTTATTGGTGGAACAGGAGTGAGGCGCATATCAGACATATACAGGAACGGCATCATAATCCGCAGTACCTGCCAGCCGCTCACCTCGATACATCAAAACTAATATTAACCACCAGCCCGGCAGAGGTTATCAGCAACAGTGATTGTATTGTAGTAGTGATCCCATCCGCCTATACAGATGATGCACTACGTGGTCTGGACAGAAATATATTTACCGGGAAAAAGATCATCTCGGCTATTAAAGGAATTTTACCCGAAAGCAATTTACTGCTGAATGAATACCTGAAAAATGAATTTGGTGTTGACCTGAAAGATTATTTTGCAGTACTCGGCCCCTGCCATGCAGAGGAAGTTGCGGCTGAAAAATTATCTTACCTCACTTTTTCGGGTATTGATGTAAAGATCACACACGACATAGCTGCATGTTTTAAAACCCGTTATTTAAACACCGTAGAGAACGATGATATATTTGGTGTGCAGTACGCAGCTGTACTTAAGAATATTTATGCGGTTGGCTCCGGTATTGCCCACGGACTGGATTATGGCGATAATTTTTTAAGTGTATTCATTGCCAATTGTGCCGATGAAATGGCCGGGTTTTTAAAGAAAGCAGGTATTAAAAATATAGAAGTTGGCCACACCGATATCCGTAAGCCGGCCGAAGAACATCGTTCAAATAATTATGCAGCATCGGTTTACCTGGGTGATCTGCTGGTTACCTGTTACTCGCTGCACAGCCGTAACCGGGCTTTTGGCAACATGATCGGCAAAGGGTATTCAGTTAAAGCAGCGCAGCTGGAAATGAGTATGGTAGCAGAAGGGTATAATGCCAGTAAATGTATGCATACCATTAACCGTAAAATTCTGGCCGATATGCCCATTGCAGATACCGTTTATAGAATATTATGGGAAAACCTCCCTGCCAGCGATGGTTTTAACAGTATAGAATTGTGTTTGGTGTAAAATGTTTGTAGCTTTATATCAGCAAAACGAAAAAAATGCCTTTCTCTTTTTCAAATATCGGAACAACGGCTATCCTGCTGATGGTACTTTGCTTAAGCATTGCTGAATTGGTAAAGTATCTGAAGAAACATTACAGCCACTCAGGAAAATAGGTCCGCTGCAATTCCATCAGCAAATAATTTCCCTTCTCTTGTTAAAATAAGTTTACCATTCGGTATTTTCAATTTGCCTGAAGTTTCATATTTGTTGGCTGCAGCTTTGATACGCAGGCTCTCTTTTTCTCCAAAAACAGTACTCACATGATCAAGATCTAATCCTTCCATGGTTCTCAGCGAAGTCATGATGTATTCATTCAGCTGCTGTGTTTTGGTAAGCACTTCTTCTTCAAAAGGAATAATATTGTTATGTAAAGACTGAATGTATAAACTGTTGTTGGCAATATTCCACCTTCGTCGCTTTCCGTCAAAAGCATGCGCTGCAGGGCCGAATGCATAATAAGGCTCGCCGCTCCAGTAGCTGCTGTTGTGTTTGCTTCGTAAACCTGGTTTTGCATAATTGCTGATCTCGTACTGCTCATAACCGGCCTGTTCCATCCAGTCCATCAGCAATAAAAACTGACGGGCCTGTTTTTCTGCATCCACATTCTCTTTTTTATGCTGTGCGATCATTTTGTCCAAAGCCGTTTTAGGTTCAACCGTTAAAGCATAACATGAAATATGCGGAATGTTTTTTTCAATAACAATATCCACATTTCTTTTCCAGATATCATCGCTTAAAAGCGGGGAGCCATAGATCAGGTCAACAGAATAATTTGAAAAGCCGGCTTCGCTTATCTTATCAATACATAACAATGATTCCGCAGCAGTGTGTGCCCTGTTCATCCAAACAAGCTCTGCTTCTGCAAAACTCTGAATGCCTACACTAAGCCTGTTAATACCCATTGTTCTCCATTCCTTCAATTTAATGTCGGTAATATCATCAGGATTAGCTTCCAGGGTTATTTCAATATCTTCTGCAAAAACAAAACGTTTGTGTAAAGCATCAAAGATCAATTTCAGTTCATCCATATTTAAAATGCTGGGTGTGCCACCCCCAAAATAAAGTGTTGAGATGATCTCTTTTTCTTCAGTGATAAATGAGGCAGTTAAGGTTATTTCTTTCACAATGGCTTCTGGCATTTTTTCTTTTTGCCCCATCGATGTGGAAAAATGAAAATTACAGTAATGGCAGGCCTGTTTGCAAAAAGGAATATGAATATAAATACCCGGCAAAGATTTTAGTTTTAGTCCCGGTAAGTATCGGGATATTATTTTAGATTTGATTATTAATGACGCCTGTTAAATTAATACGTTGCAAAATTCTGTTTCCTGTACTATTGTGTATGGGCTTTATTATTGCTACACGAACCAGCCAGGCACAGGTAACAAAAAACCAGCCCTACCAGTTAAACATCCATTTTGTTGACAAAGATAACTCCTTTAATGCCGGACCATTAAAATTGCAAACGGCTTTTGCAAATAAGTTTTTGTGCGATAATTATATCCAGGGGCTGGTAAGTTTATTAAGTTCCAAAGGTTATCCTACAGCTTCGGTTGACAGTGTTTTTGAAAAAGATAATGTCACCCGGATCCATCTCTTTTTGGGTAAACAATATCAATGGATAAAATTAATGCCCGACGGTATTGAAAAAGCAGCCATGGACGAAAGTGGCTTCAGGGAAAAAGATTATAAAGGCAAGTTGCTTAACATTCAACAGCTGCAGGGGTTGCAGCAAAATATTTTAAATTATTACGAAAAGAACGGATATCCGTTTGCTGAAATATTCTTAGACAGTATCCGGCTTGATGAGGAAAAAATGGAGGCACTGCTAAGGGCCAGAAAAGGGCCTCTTTATCATATCGACAGTATCCGGGTTTTGGGAAAGGTTAAGATATCAAAGAAATTCCTGCGGCATTATCTTGCCATATCCAACGGTAGTTTATACAACAAAGAAAAACTGGAACAGGTAGATAAGCGCATACTGGAATTGCCTTACTTACAGGCATTGCAGCCAAGTGATGTGACCATGCTGGGTACGGGTTCTATCCTTAACCTTTACCTGGCAACCAAAAGAAGCAGCCAGGCCAATTTTTTGATTGGTTTTTTGCCCAGTACCAGTCAATCGGGCAAATTACAATTAACAGCAGATGTAAATCTTGACCTGAAGAATGCATTAAGTAATGGCGAAACCATTTTATTGAAATGGCAGCAGCTTCAACCAAAGTCTCCACGCCTGAACCTGGGTTTTCAGCAACCTTATATTTTTAATTCGGCATTTGGGTTCGACTTTGCATTTGACCTCTTTAAAAAAGATTCCACATTCTTACAGGTCAATGCATCACTGGGGCTGCAATATCTTTTGTCGGCAAACAAATCGGGTAAAGTGTTTGTGCAATGGCAAAATAGTTTTTTACTGGGTACCGGGGTAGATACCAACCTGGTAAAAGCTACTAAAAAACTGCCTCCCAATATTGATGTAAAAGCAGTAAATGTAGGGCTGGAATATGAGTGGAATAAAACCGATTACAAACTAAATCCGCGAAGCGGAAACGAGGTTAAACTCACGGGGGCGGTAGGCATCAAGAATATTAAAAAGAATAATGAAATTCTGAAATTGCAGGATCCGTTATTCAACTATGCCAGTTTATACGATTCGGTAAAAGCCCGCTCTTACCAGTTCAGGGTTAAGTTGTCGGCAGCTCACTTTTTTCCGGTGGGTAAACAGGCAACTGTTAAGGCAGCCATTAACGGTGGGCTTTTTATCAGTCCCAGTACTTTCCGAAATGAGCTTTTTCAGATTGGAGGCTATAAATTGCTGAGAGGTTTTAATGAAGAAAGTATTTATGCTACCCAGTATGCAGTACTTACCGCCGAATACAGGTATCGCCTTAAACTTAACTCGTACATGTTTGGCTTTGTTGATGGGGGGTGGGTTAAAAACAAGTACCAGGCTATTGACCTTAATAATAATTTTATCGGCGCCGGCCTTGGCCTGGCCTTTGAAACAAAATTCGGATTACTGAACATCAGTTATGCTGCGGGTAAAAGAAACGATGTAAAGTTAAATCTGCGTGAAGCTTCTAAAATTCATTTTGGGTATGTGAATTACTTTTAAAAGTATCAGGTACAGCATCTATTTTTGCAAAAATATTTACTTAGTGAAGCCGATCTCTTTCCTGGTTTTTTTACTTTTCATTTTACCGGCCTCAGTATGCGCTCAAACTGCTGATACGCTTGTTACAGGTAAAGACTCACTAAAAAAAACGCTGATCGCCGATACTGTTAAAGCAATCGACTCCGTAAAGGCTATGGCAGTTGCCAAACCCGGATTTAAACTTAAAAATAAACTGCTGAATGCTGACGGGGTACCTGTTTCATTGGCAGTTCAACTTAAAAAGATAAGGTCAAGTGATGCATTTTTTTACCTCGTCGCTGCTATGCTGTTGTTGCTGGCTTTTTTGAGGTACTTCTACAGCCGTTATTTTTCAAATCTTTTCAGGGTATTCTTTAATACTTCGCTTCGGCAAAACCAGATCACCGACCAGTTGCTTCAGGCAAAACTACCCTCTTTTCTATTCAACATCTTTTTTGTTGTAAGCGGAGGGATTTACGTGTATACACTTTTAGCATACTACAAATTATACGATGCTAATAATAAATGGATGGCCATTTTTCTATCTGTTGCTCTGTTGGGGCTGGTTTACCTGATAAAATATTGTACGCTAAAATTTACCGGATGGATCACCGGGCTGGAAGTTGAAGTGAATATTTATGTATTTGTGGTTTTTCTGATAAACAAGATCGTTGGTATTTTTTTAGTTCCTTTTACAGTTATCCTGGCATTCTCTGAAATTGAAATTGTGAGAATAGCTGCCCTTGTTTCCCTGATGTGCATTGGTATTTTTTTGTTATTGCGTTTTTTTCGCTCATATGGATTGATACAAAATCAATTAAAAATCAGCAAATTCCATTTTTTTTTATACATAGCCGGACTGGAAATAATGCCCCTATTGCTGATTTACAAGGGTTTAATGATTTATTTAACGAAAAACCTGTAATTTTGCAAACCACCCAGTCACGATTATGGTTAAAAATGGTTCAACACACACTGTTACCTCAGGGAAAACAGTAAAAAAAGTACTCATTACCCAACCTAAGCCTGATGGCGATAAGTCGCCATACTTTGATTTGGCTAAAAAATATAACCTAAGCCTTGATTTTCATCCTTTTATAGTGGTAGATGGTATCCAGGCCAAGGAATTCCGTAAACAAAAGATTGATATTGCCAGTTTTTCGGCTGTGATTTTTACCAGTCGCAATGCTATCGATCATTTTTTTCGCATATGTGATGAAATGAAGATCAGTGTATCACAGGAGACCAAGTATTTTTGTATTACGGAAGCTGTGGCACTTTATCTCCAGAAATTCATTCTATATCGTAAACGCAAGGTTTTTTACAGTGCAGACGGAACCAATAAATGCCTGTTTGATGTAATCAACAAACACAAGGATAATGAGAAATTCCTTTATCCATGTTCAGAATCGTTTGACAGCGAGATAACCAACTGGCTCAAAATGCATAATTGCGAATATGCAACACCAGTTCTATACAAGATCATAAGTAACGATATTACCGAGGTAATTGCCAGGAATTATGACCTGATCTGCTTTTTTACTCCGGGCGGTGTTAAAAGCCTGATGGAGAATTTTCCTAAATTCAAGCAAAACGGAACTACTATCGGAGCTTTTGGAGCCAATACCTTTAAAGCTGCCGAAGAAGCCGGCCTGGTTTTACAAATAAAAGCACCCCAACCGCAGGCTCCAAGCATGGTGAGTGCATTGGAGATCTACCTTTCTTCCCTTAAAAAGAAATAACTTCCAGGCCTTTTTTGACTGCATAAAGCCCTGGTGATTACAGGATCATAAAGCCAGCAAGGCGTTTTATGATTTTTTTAACATTTTCAAAAACTATAAGTTCATACCTGTGATAGTATCGCCGATCAAATAAAAACAGGTATTTACAGAAGTATTATTTGATGGCGGCTGACAGCAGAGTGCAAAAGAATGTCAACATAAAAAATAAGTGGTTTTTTGGGTATGGTAGTTTTGAACTGTATTTTATTTCTAATAGATACTTCATACAAACAGGCATTAGAATTAACAAATAATGCTCAATTTGTCATCTGGAATAGATGAATATGTAACTGAAACTATAGTGAACAATGTGGTGGTTGAAAACTGTAAAACC
Source organism: Ferruginibacter sp. (assembly GCA_046070545.1). GTDB lineage: Bacteria > Bacteroidota > Bacteroidia > Chitinophagales > Chitinophagaceae > Ferruginibacter. The sequence goes on along the minus strand of JBJTMN010000147.1, from coordinate 2,105 downwards.
ATTTACCATACAGCATTTTATGATAAAATGATTTTGTATTGGCGCTTCAATAAGAAGTGCCTGATAACAAGTATAAGATAAAACAGCTTAATTTTTACATTAACAAAATCGTGGAAAAGAAATTGCCTTATTTTTTTGCTGATAACTAAAAACTATCGAAATTACGTTTTCAATTTTCTGTTTAATTTAAATTATTTTTACCCGCCTTTTAATATTGGAAACGTTTAAATTTATTAACATTAATTGATATAAGTTCAGGCATTAAAACACAATATTTGAATATTTCTATCGTTTACATTTTTCAGGGCTAATTTTACGTAAAAAATAATAATTGAATCAATCATAAAATGATGATAAACCAAAATAATCATTACATTTGCCCAATACCCTCAAAGTTAAATACAATGAAGTACAGGCTGTATTATTTAGTAGCTTTAATAGCTATCACATCTTTATCTACCAGTTGTAAAAAATCTGGTGGTAAATCAAGCGGCGGTTATGCTGTTGATAAGGGGCAGCTTATCGGGGCTGCGCCGGGTACCAAGTGGAGTTTGCCAAAGCCTCCAGGGATGGTTTATATTCCACCAGGAACATTTCATATGGGTAACAGTGATGAGGATATGAGCTATGCACTGACTGCCAGGAATAAATCTGTTTCAATTAACGGTTTCTGGATGGATGCAACAGAAATCACCAACAATGAATACCGCCAGTTTACTAATTGGGTAAGAGATTCAATTGGCGCCAAGCTGATGGGATATGTTAAACAAGGTTCTGATGGTAATGAATATATAGACTGGAAAAAAGCCAGTACCATTAAATGGGGTGACAAAGCAACTATGGAAAAAGTAGATGCTATCATCGTTACTCCGGATAACCGCCTGTTCGGTAAAAAAGAACTGGATGCAACCAAAATTGTATACCAGTCTGAAATATTTGATTATAAAGCCGCAGCTCAGAACAGAGATGCTACCGTTCCCCGTTCTAAGTTCATCATTAAAAAATCAATCCCTGTTTATCCCGATTCATTATGCTGGGTAAGGGATTTCGCCTATTCTTACAATGAGCCAATGGCTAAAAAATATTTCAGCCACCCTGCATTCGGTAATTACCCGGTAGTTGGTGTAAGCTGGAAACAGGCAACCGCTTTCTGCGAATGGAGAACACATTACCTGAATGCTTATCTTGAATCAAAAAAGAGAACAGCCGAGTCGGATTTCAGGCTGCCAACCGAAGCTGAATGGGAATATGCTGCAAGGGGTGGCCGTTCACAGGCTGATTACCCATGGGGTGGATATTATCTGAGAAATAAAAAAGGATGTTTACTGGCTAATTTCAAACCTGGTCGTGGCAATTATCCTGAAGATGGCGGTTTTTATACCGTACGTGCAGATGCTTACTGGCCTAATGATTTTGGTTTGTACAATATGGCCGGAAATGTTGCAGAATGGACCTCTTCTTTATATTATGAAGGAGCATATAATTTCCAGCACGACATGAATCCTGATATCAGGTATGATGCTAAAGAAACTGATAAACCACGTGACAAACGTAAGGTTTTACGTGGTGGAAGCTGGAAAGATGTTGGATATTACTTAAGAACAGGATCACGTTCATATGAATACCAGGATACAGCAAAATCATACATCGGTTTCCGTTGTGTAATTGATCTACCACCAGCTCAGAAAAAGGGCAAGAAGAAATAAACTATTTTCAACCGTCAAGCAATCTTATCGATAATATTTTTAGAATATTTTCTTATTTATCAACCTGCACAGAGTTTTAGCTCTATGTTACAAGTATAGTTTTTTGATAAATAAAGGAGGTATTTTAAAAATATTTTCATATAAACTTTGTAATAAATAAAAATTAAAAAAACCCAACTAAAACTTAAATTTTATGGCCGGACGTCCGATTGATCGAATTTTAAACATTGGTGTATCTGCAGCTGCGGTACCCGTATTATTTGGTGCATTGCAGAAAATTTTGCACTCTCCCAATGCAGATTTGTGGTTAAAAATAGGTTTGTATACTGAATGTGCAATCTTTGCCGCTTATGCATTATTATATGTTATAGCACCACCACCGGAAGCACCAATACCGGT
>JBJTMN010000146.1:0-7194 GCA_046070545.1 Ferruginibacter sp. | reverse complement strand
CCCTTTGCTTTCTGATAGCTGAGGTGCAACTGGTTCCAGGTGCTTTGTACTTTTTCTCTGGCAGTATCAGATCTGAATGTGGTATAAAAATTCTGTGCAGCAAAATCCCTGCTATCGCAGGCCAGGCGAAAAGCCAGTTGCCAGTATTTGCCCAATTGCTGCTGTGCCGATAAAGAAACGGTGTGATTATTAAAATAACCCCTTGTGCCGCGTTGCAGCTGACCGTTGCTGTTATTGCTGACGATACCAGCAGCAACAGCCGTATGCTTATGCTGGTAAAAACCGCCTGCCTGTACCACCCATTGATCAAACTGTCCGGCAGTACCCTGTACCACAAATTGTTTTTTGCTTTGCCCGGTCTTTGCGGCAAATGTTTTGGTTGTGATGAGCACTACGCCACCCACTGCTTCGGAACCATAAATGGCTGAAGCGGCCCCCTTTAATATTTCTATCTTTTCAATCTCGGCGGGTGCAACAGGGATATAACTGTTGAAATGGCCGGTATTGGGATCGTTGAGCCGCAGCCCGTCAAGGATGACAAGCACCTGCTGAAAGGTTCCGCCTCTTAATACAATATCTGATTGTGCACCTGCCGGCCCACGCATCTGTACTTCTACTCCTGGAATGAACCGCAGCAATTCATCCAAAGACTGCACAGGCAGCTGGTTGAAATAACTGCAGGGAATACTCGTAATATTCCTTCCCGAACGGGAAACTGAAACAGGCTTCAATGAGGCAGCAATGGTTACAGGATCTAATAATTGTTCGGCTTGTTGGGCTGCTGCATTAGAACAAATAGCAATAAAGGCAATGATACATATTAACCGCATAGCAATTTTTTGGGACTGCAAAGATGTTAGCGTATTTTTTTTGTATTGTCATTTAAATGTCATTTAGCAACCAGCCATTTTTTCCGGAAATAAAAGAAAAAAATGGAGTAATGAGCTTTAACAGGCGGAAGCTTTTATTCACCGGGATACCATTGAGAATATTTCTTTTATTTTACCCGGATTGTTTATAAATACAGAAACCAGGTATCTCATGGCTATCACCGTAATATAATAACGCCCTCAACTGCTGAATCAGTTTTATATTTGCCCTTGTAATTTATCATGACACACAAATATCTTTTCCCGGAGACTTATGGACTGGTGCTCTGCGGCGGCAAAAGCAGCCGGATGGGTACCGATAAGAGTATGCTGCAGTATTATGATAAACCACAACGTTACCATGTATACGGGATCTTACAGCCCTATTGCGAAAAGGTCTTTATTTCCTGCGATGCCGTACAATTGGAAACCATGGATCCCGGATACCCGGTCATTCCTGATGAAAAAGCCTTCAGTAATATGGGGCCCATGGGCGCTTTGCTGACAGCCTTTTCGCAATTCCCCACAAAGAATATATTACTGACCGGTTGTGATTATCCTTTTTTAAAAGCGGATGAGCTGGAAAGATTTTCAGTACACTGTAAGAAAGCTGCCGCCACTTTCTATAATAAGGATGCTGCTATTTATGAATCTATGCTTGGCTGGTATCCATATACCTGCCGGGAGGAGTTAACCGCCATGTTGAAGGCAGGCGAATTTTCATTGCAGCAGTTGCTGAGCAGAAATAATGCTATAAAATATTTTCCTGCAGATACAAACTGCATTAAAAGTATAGATACCATGGAAGCTTATCTCCGTACCTGTAAACTGATAAATGCAGGATAGTTTTGTTATTTTTAAGGAATGAAAGGCAGACAGGTAGAAAATATCAGGATACATAAGCTGCAGTCCGGTGCTGTTAATGAAACAGCCGACAAAGTTGCTGTAGAAGAGCCCATGCAGATACAGCTTATGTACAGCACTGCCACCGGCCAGATGCTGAAGGATATAGCCGTGACCATGCGTACACCCGGAAATGATGAAGAACTGGCAGCAGGTTTTTTATTTACCGAAGGCATTATTCAATCTGCTGATGACATCAGCGAAATAAAACATGCCCATGCAGATGAGAACGGGGTGCAGGTGATTTTAAAGGAGAATATCAAACCTGTACCGGGCAATGCTGCCAGGAATTTTTATACCACATCCAGTTGCGGCATCTGCGGCAAGGCAAGCATTGATGCCATACAAACCCTTTCACAATATGATAAGATCAATAATGACAGCATCATACGGGCTGCGGTTTTCCATTCATTACAGCAGGAATTAAAAAAACAACAAAAGGTCTTTGAAGACACCGGTGGTATTCATGCCAGTGCCTTATTTGATATGGAAGGAAAATTCATTATGCTAAGGGAAGATGTGGGAAGGCACAATGCATTGGATAAGATCATAGGTGCAGCTATGCTGCATAAACAGTTGCCTTTGAACAACAACCTTTTATTATTGAGTGGCCGGGCCAGTTTTGAACTGGTACAAAAAGCAGTGATGGCGGGCATACAGATCATTGCATCCGTTGGCGCCCCATCGAGCCTGGCGGTGGAAATGGCAAATGAAAACAATGTAACTTTAATTGGTTTTTTAAAAGAGGACCGGTTTAATATTTACAGCGGCAGAAAAAGAATAACCGTTTAATATTTATTGCCGGTAAGACGTTTTTAATTTTCCGCCTTACCGGCTTTCCGGTTAAAAAACAACAACATGAAACTACGTATCAAAGGAAATTCACTACGAATAAGACTTACAAAAACAGAAGTAAGCAAGCTGGCAGATACCGGCTACCTGGAAGAACATAGCCTTTTCCCCAACAACCGGTTTACCTATGCTTTGCAAAGAACAGATGAAGAAGTACTGACTGCAGGTTTTGAAGCTGATAAAATAACGATGTTTGTTCCTGCTTCATTTACCAAAGACTGGCCAGTGAATGATATTATTGGCCTGGATACAAAAATGCCTTTACCGGGCGATGCATCTTTATACCTCCTTATTGAAAAGGATTTTGTGTGCCTGGATCATACTACAGAAGACCAGAGCGATAATTATGAGAATCCGAACAAGTCCTGCTAGGTTACTGCATTTTTATACTTCCCCTTACTCTTCCTGATATTACAGGCCACCACTTTGTATTCGGGACACATGGCTTCGCTGTCGCTGATACTGCTGGTAATATTGTTCAGCATCATATCCGGGAAATGAAAAGTACTGCTGAGAATGCCGGGTTTCACTTCATCGGTGATCTTTGCCTTAATGTCAACTTTCCCCCTGGGCGATTCCACACAAACCATATCACCGTCATTGATCAGGTGTTTGCGGGCATCTTCTTCGCAAATAAGCAACACGTCTTCAGTAAGAATATCTACATTCCTTGTTCTGCGGGTCATGGCCCCGCAGTTATAATGCTCCAGTTCACGGTTGGTGGTAATGATGTAAGGATATTCTTTTCCATGCTGCAGGATCTCTTCTGAATCTTTAAATGCATTGAACATGAATTTGCCTTTACCTCTTGTAAACGATTCTGTATGCAATATCTCTGTATCGGTGCCGTCTTTTTTTACCGGCCATTGTTTGCCATTATCTCCCAGTTCATTCCATTTTACACCGGCAAAGAAGGGAACTATTCTTGAAATCTCTTCCAGCATAGTCTCAGGCTCATAATCAGCCTGGGCATAACCCATGCGGTTCATGATATCGGCAATGATCTGCCCGTCGCATTTGGTTCCTTCAATGGGTTCTACTACTTTGTTTACCCTTTGTATCCTTCTTTCGCCATTCGTAAAAGTGCCGCTTTTCTCCAGGAAGGAAGCTCCGGGTAAAATAACGGTTGCCAGTTTTGCGGTTTCGGTCATGAACAGTTCCTGCACCACAAATAATTCCAGTTTGTCCAGCGCTTTCACCACATGATGTGTATTGGGATCTGTCTGTGCCATATCTTCCCCAATTACCCAGATGGCTTTCAGTTTATCATTCAACGCGGCATCATACATCTGCGGTATTTTTAATCCCGCATGCAGGGGCAGACTGGCATGATAGAACTCCTCGTACATTTTATGTATCTCGGGGTTGGTTACATCTAAATAGCCGGCACCCTGGTAAGGCTGGCAGCCCATGTCGGCAGCGCCCTGTACATTATTTTGTCCGCGTAAAGGGTTTACGCCCACGCCCCTGCGTCCAATATTTCCCGTTATCATGGCCAGGTCGGCAATGAGCATCACGGTATATGTTCCCTGTGAATGTTCTGTTACCCCCAGCCCGTGAAAGGACATGGCATTAGGTGCAGATGCATAGGCCATCGCTGCATCCCTGGCCAGGTTGCGGTCAACACCGGTGATATTTTCCAGTTCGTCAATATTGAGATTTAAAATACTTTGTTTAAACTCATCATAGCCTTCTGTTCTTACAGCAATAAAATCCTTGTCTTCCAGGTTTTCTTTGATGATATAATACAGCATCATATTCAGCAGCGCTACATTGGTACCGGGACGAAGTTGTAAATGATAATCAGCATAATTTGCCAGTTCTGTTCTCCTGGGGTCAATCACGATCAGTGTCTTTCCCTTCATGGCCTGCTGCTTGATCTTAGCGCCTGTTACCGGGTGTGCATCTGTGGGATTGGCGCCGATCAACATCATGCAATCGGTGTATTGCATATCAATGACCGAATTGGTAGCTGCACCGGTTCCGAAAGTACGCTGCATACCAATGGCTGTGGGCGAATGGCAAACCCTGGCACAACTATCGATATTATTGGTACCTATTACAGCACGGATGAATTTCTGCATGATGTAATTCTCTTCATTGGTACACCTGGCAGAAGAGATACCGGCAATGGCATCAGGTCCGTGATCTTTTTTTATCTGGGTGAGCTTAGCTGCAATGAAGTCATACGCTTCATCCCAGGTAGCTTCCACAAATCCGCCATCTTTCTTAATGAGAGGTGTACGTAAACGCTCGGGATGATTGTAAAACGAGAAAGCATAGCGCCCTTTCAGGCAGGTATGGCCGCCGTTGGCTTCCGCATCATACGGGGCCTGAATGGATTTGATAGTACCGGCATTCACCGCTACATCCAGGTTGCAGCCTACACCGCAGTACGTACAAACCGTACGTACTTTTTTATCAAACACCACCGACTTGGATTCAAACACATCACTGATGGCTGAGGTAGGACATGCCTGTGCACAGGCACCACAGCTTACACAATCGCTTTCCTTAAAATTAACATCGCTGCCCTTAATGATATGGCTGTTGAAACCACGGCCTGCCATACTTAACACGAACTGGCCCTGCACTTCATCGCAGGCTCGTACACAACGGTAGCAGTTGATACATTTGGAAAAATCGGAAGTCATGTAAGGATGACTCAGGTCCTTTTGTGTATCCAGGTGATTTTTTCCTTCGGGATAACGAACATCACGAATACCAACTTTAGCGGCAACAGACTGCAACTCGCAGTTGTTATTTACTTCGCAGGTAAGGCAATCGAGCGGGTGATCGGTGAGTACGAGTTCAACAATATTTTTACGAAGCTTTTCTATTCGTTTTGAATGAGGATAGATATAAGAATCAGCCATCACCGGTGTATGGCAGCTTGCCTGGGCTTTGGCTGTACCATTCTCTGTAAGCGTCACATCCACGCTGCAAACCCGGCATGAACCAAAAGGATCGAGATTGGGTGCATCGCACAATGTTGGCACATAGTCTTTGCCGAAATTCCTGCGGAGGAATGCGAGTATGGTTTCGCCCTCTTTAATTTCAAAGGGTTCATTATCTATATAAGCAACAGCAGCCGCAGGCTTTCCATTGCCGGAGCCGTACGTGAATGTTGTGCCTTTAGCAGCCTGGCTGTGCTTGTCTTCTATTTTATATGCAATGCCCATAGCGGGATGATTTAATTATTTTACCACAAAGGCCACAAGGAAAGAAAAATACAAAGCACACAGAGCCATCTTAGTATACTTTGTGTAAACCTTCGTATTCTTTGTGGTTAGAAATGCTTTCATTTAAAATATGGTTTCAATTCTTCTTCAAAATATTGCAGTGCATTTTTAACAGGCAGCGGCAATCCTCCTCCCAATGCACACAGCGAACCGATCTCTAATGTTTCAACCAGGTCGTTCAGCAGATCCCTGTCGATCTTATAATCTGTTTCCTGTGCCTGCTTCAGCATCTCATATCCGCGTGTACTACCTATGCGGCAGGGAAAACATTTGCCACAGCTCTCGTGCGCTGTAAACTGAAATAAATGTTCCAGGTATTTGATGAGGGGGAAACTACCGGGAATGCATACCACAGAAGCGTGTCCCAGTAAGAAACCGTTCTGTGAAAAGCTTTCAAAGTCAACCGTAAGATCATTGATCTTTTCAACGGGTACCAGTCCGCCCAGCGGACCGCCTATATGCATAGCCTTTATATTTTGCTTAAATCCGCCGCCCAGTTCATTGATCACCACAGCAAGCGGTGTACCCATATCTACTTCATAGATACCGGGCCTGTTAAAGAACCCATCCAGCGAAACCAGTTTAGTACCGGTTGATCTTCCAATACCGATAGATGCAAATTGCTTACCGCCGTTCCTGATGATATACGGAATGCAGGCCAGCGTTTCTACATTATTAACCACGGTAGGTTTGTTGAAAAGTCCCTGCTGGGTCGGATATGGCGGGCGCACCCTTACTTCGGGCCTTTGGCCTTCAATAGAAGAAAGCAAGGCGGTTTCTTCGCCGCATATATAGGCGCCCATCGCTTTGATGAGTTTGAAATTAAAATTAAACCCGGTGCCCAGGATATTTTCTCCCAATAGATTTTCGTCGAGTAAATGATTGATGGCATCCTGGATGATCTCCTGCGATTCGGGGTATTCTGCACGGATGTACAGTACACCTGTATCGGCACCAACTATATACCCGGCGATCATCATACCCAGCAGAACACTGTGTGGCTGCTGCTCCATCAGGTAGCGGTCGCTGTAGGCACCGGGATCACCTTCATCGGCATTGCACACAATGAATTTTTGTTTCCCTGCCGAGTTGCGGCATGAATCTAATTTAAAAGCGATCGGGAAACCTGCGCCGCCCCTGCCTCTTAAACCTGATTCCTTCAGTTCGGCCAATAATGTTTCAGCGCTTTGTGAGAGGGCGGTAGATAGTATCTTATAATATTCATTTACGTGGGTGAATGCCTCTGTTAAAACGGGTGTGCCGTATGAGTGGACCTGGTAGCTGTCAGCTAATTTTGAATTTTTACTTTTGACTTCTTCAATATGATC
>JBJTMN010000145.1:0-3272 GCA_046070545.1 Ferruginibacter sp. | reverse complement strand
ATGGAAGGTTTTAATTACTTAATTATTAGTATATCTTTTAAATCTAAGACCGTCGATGAATGATTTCCATTTTGCTGTTTTACGAAGACTATCCAGATAACTGTCGTTCAGTAAAACATACGAAAAACCGAAACCCGCATTTGCAGCTTGATTCAAATACTTCCAGGCTTCATCTGAATTTCCATTCTTAGCATATAAACGGGCTATTGAATAATTATTGAACAAGGAATCGCTTTTTTGTTCGCTTATACTTTTTTGGTAAGATGAAATAGCTTCTTTGGGTTTATTGGCCAGCATGTTCAAAAGGCCATGCAAATTCAGTAGTTCGGGCAATGCATAAGGTTGAATTGAATCAGATTCTTTAAGCACACTGGTTGCTCTGTCATAATTACCGGCATAAATATTAAATTTTACAAACTGCAATCGCTTATTAAAATCTATCTGGCGGTTGTCGTATAAATACTTCAACTGCTCCAGCGCTTTACTGTTTGTGTATGTGGCCGTGTACACATCAACCAGTTTTAACCTGGTGTTTACATTACCGGAAACCAGCTCCAGTGATTTTTCAAAAAAGGGAGATGCCATTTTTTTTGAACCTGCCCACTCATATATTTCTGCAATCTTGTAGTTGATAGATGCTAAAGTTTCTCTTTCACTGATAAGTTCGGCGGCTTTTTTCAAAAATGTAATACCATCATATCTGGGATATAAAACTTCTCCCTCAATTAAAATCTGTTCACCGGTGCCTTGTATTACAAAATAGCTATTGCTGTCAATCACCTCATAATACTGATCAGCAAATACTTCTTTATCAATATCATTAACCCATAGGATGGTATCGTTGTCATTGTAGTGCTCTCTGGCATGATCATAAAGCAGCAAACCTAATTTATAATTCCATTCTGCTTTGTCTGTTTCTTTTTTAATCAATCTTCTGTAAAATGCATTCAGGTGCCGGTAAACAGTATCCGGGTGATACTTCTCTCCACGCTTCAATACATTTTCAGCCTGCAGGTACAAGCTTTGTTTTTCCAGTAATTGCGATAATTTTAAATAAACACCCAAATTCAGGGAGTCACATTCAATGATCCGGTTATAATATTTTTCAGCTTCATCCGGCCGTCCCCATTTTTCATAAAGCGATGCAAGGAAATACATATCGTCATACTGCTGGTAGTAAAATCCACTGAACATGTTTTCATAGCAGCTATGTTCATATGGATACAGGGCATTCTTTTTTACAGAATCCAGATATTGCTCAAATGCCTTTCTGTTCATATAATTTTTCATGGCATAGCGAAACATCAGTTCAGCTTCTTCCCATTTGTGCTGTTCATAATAAACAATACCCAGGTAGTGATATACGAGTGGATTATTTTTATCAAGGGCAATAACTTTTTTAAAATGCCTGATGGCCGCTGCATTATTTTTAGTTACATGGGGTGCAACTCCATTTTCGTCGATAGGCCCGGTACCCAATGCATAGTATTCCGCAATACCCAGGGCTAACCAGGCCAGTATATCTCCCGACATAAATTTAAGTGAGTCTGAAAAAGTACAGCCCTGTGGCAACGATGGCGTATTCGATTGCTTGTCTAATTGATCAGTAATACCTGTTCCTGTAAAATGAAACCCCATTTTACGAAGATCGGCTTCATGAAAAAATGAATCGGCCATAGCATAGTTGGCGGTATTCATATAGAGAAACCCCAGCCTTTCGAAAGGGGCAAAATGCCTGGAGTTGATTTCAATTGCTTGGCGATATGCTTCTTCTGCAAATAGCAGGTTGCCCTGCATTTCATGTATAAAGCCGCGGTGCAAACTGATAGATTGCAGGTTATTTTGCAAGCTGTCTGCCTGGTTAACATACTGCAGCGCTTTATGATATTTTTTTTGAATAATGAACAATCCGCTTAAATTGGATTGCGGTATGGCCCATCCCGGTGATAATGCTGCAGCCCGGGTATAATATTTTTCAGCTTTTGTATAATCATTTTTGTATTGATACAAAACCCCCAGTTCGTTATAAATGTAGGGAGCAAATTCTTCCAGTTCCAATGCTTTTTGTTGATGCATAAGCGCCTGCTCAATGATGGGGGCCTGGTCTGTAGTAAGCGGAATTCTTAACCGTAGAACCAGCCCGGTAAAATAATGCATCAGCACGGTGGCTTTGGTGTGGTAATAGGCATCACCCTGCGATAGTTTTACGGCAACTTCAAACATCTTTGGGTAAATATCATAATTATTGTTGCTGCTGTTGTAATACCTGCGCCTTTCCAGTTCGGCTTCATCGCCACGTATATAAGCGGCAATGATGTTTTGACCAATGTCTAAAAAAGCACTGGCCAGGTCCAGGTTAAAACGCCTGAAGCTTTCTTTATCCTGTTTTAAAAGGTTTTCAAGTGCCGATAATTTTTGCAGGCGAATTCCATTCTGCGAATCTTTTTTAAGAGTTTGTATGATAGTAAAGGCAATACTATCGGCAGCTAACTTATTTAAATTAAGGCTGGCTGTTAAACCTTCGAGGTTTTGTTTTTTAAGCAGGTTAAAAAAATAAGTATCAGGCGATGTGCTTTCATCTTCATTTGCCGGCACCATCATACTCATGGTCATCATCATGCCAATAGAGTCGTTCTTTACCTGCTCTTTTATCTTTATGGCTTCCGGCTCAACAACGCTTGCCAGTTTAAAAAGGGTATCGCCATTAATTACCGGTGTTTGCACATCGCCGTCATTTTTCAGAACGGGGTCATTGGCCATTTTATGTTCCAGGTAATTTTTTAATTCACCTACGCTAACAACCTGGTCATTGTTAACATCTGCCAACCCGCCCTGCAAACCATTTAGCAGGTAATACGAAAACACGCCCCTGCCCCCACCCCAGTCAATTTTTTCATTTGATAACTGATCCGGTTTACTGGATGCCATCCGTATTTCATTCTCTCTTTTCAGCATCAACTGCTCCCCTGCAAAAAAATTGCCTTTAAATTTATTGCCGGCCATGGTGCCCGAGTGACAGGCATCGGTAATCACAATCACTTTGGCTTTGGAATCAACCGACAGGGTATTGATAACATCGTTCAGGTAATCTATACTTAACCCCATATGAACAAAAGCAACCGATGGCGTGTTGTAACAGATGAGGTAACCGTTCTTACTCCTGGTTACATTTTCCACTTCGCCATGGCCGCTGAAATAAAAATATACACGGTCTCCTTCTTTTGCTTTAGCTACCAACCACCTGATGGCTATATCTACTTCACCGGTTGTAG
>JBJTMN010000144.1:0-3262 GCA_046070545.1 Ferruginibacter sp. | reverse complement strand
AATTGATATTGCTTCGATCTCATTATTTAAAACCTGAGGCCATATTGCTTCCAATACATTTTGCCCGTACATCTCTTTTAATTACTCATCTTTTTAAAACAGACCAAAAAACTCATTCCTATTCAACCTCCTCAAAAAACTGAGCAATTAAAAGAGATGTACGGGCAAAATGTATTGGAAGCAATATGGCCTCAGGTTTTAAATAATGAGATCGAAGCAATATCAATTAAAGATAACAGAAAACTGAAGCCGGAAGAATTAAACAGTGAATTGGCCGCGGAGCAACCGAAAATTGTGCCCATCTATGATTCAACGTCAAGGAGTATTGTTTTGAACTACCAGGTTAAATTTGAACCCGTAAATCCTGGCCAGTTTACCGATGTGGAACTGGCAGAAGATTGGTACTATGACAAAAGAAAGAACAAAGTATATGCAAATATCAAAGAACTGGTTTTGTACTTACCCAAATCCTTAAATGCAGAACAAAGAAAAACGGAACCTGCTCTAAGATTGATTTTTAAGCAAGAGAATTAAGAAGCGAAATGTTATCCCATTTCAACCCTGCTTTCATTTAAAAGATTTTTCAACTCCCCTTACATGTTTTAAGTTACCCGCTATCTTTGGCACTATTTCTTATTTTCAATAAATGAATATAAAAAGATCAAGCCATTTTGATGCACTCACCGGCTTTCGCTGCCTGGCTGCCTGTCTCGTGTTCTTGTATCACAACCGCAGGTACTGGCGTGATTCCCTGCATCCCGAACTAGTACGGCTGTTGAATGAATTTCATATCGGGGTATCCCTGTTCTTTGTGCTCAGCGGCTTTCTCATAGCCTACACATATGCTGATGAACCCTTACGATCTGCCAAAAGCTATGCGAAATATTTCTCCATCCGCTTTGTCCGCATCATGCCATTATACTGGCTGATACTTACAGCCTATTATCTGGATCCGGCCTTTGGTAAAATGCAGTTCTCCTGGCTCACCTATTCCCTTTTTCATGGCTTTTCAGATGTACATAACCTGGATGCCATCAGCCAGGCCTGGTCGCTAAATGTTGAAATGACCTTTTACCTGCTTGCTCCCCTCCTTTGCCTGCTGCAGAAAAAACGGCTGCTTTATCTATCCGGCTTGCTGGCCATATTGTTTGCTGCTACCTGGGGCATCGGCGAATACTGGTACTATATGAATGGCAATCCCAACCGCTGGCTATATCCTTTACACTTTGTTTTTACCGGTACGTTCCCGGGCCGCTGCCTGGAATTTGTTGCAGGTATGCTACTGGCTTACCAGATGCGCAATAACAGAACGCAGTTCATTGAACATTTCCGCTTTAAAACCGTTACCGGTTTTGCCGGTATCTTGTTAATTATGTATTGTATCCGCCTGTTTCAACCCACCCCATTATCGCAGGGCGATGAGACTGCTGCCGGCCTTATTTTACAAAATATAGTGTTACCCGTTTTTGTAGCCATTGCTTTGGCCGGACTCATCTATGAGAGGACCTGGCTTCAAAGATTCTTTGCGTCCAAACCCCTGGTCTTACTGGGTAATGCTTCCTTTGCTTTTTATCTTATTCATATCAGCTATGTAAATATCAAACTGCGGGAGTTATTCTTATTACCCGACAGGAATTTTGTGGTGCTCTGGCTCATTGCCATTATACTATACCTGGCTTTTGAAAAGCCAATATATAATGGGTATAGAAAGTGGCTGAAACGCTCAAAAACTTAAAAATAACTTCCAATTCATTTTCTTTCTACATTTACATCTCAATTGCTCCCCGGATTTGTTTTATTCTAACGCAGAGCCAACTCCACCAGCATCTTAGTTAATTAAAACAACACATCATGTCCATTCACAAAGAAATTAAAAAAGTAACCACCGATACCCTGCAAAAAATGAAAGCCGCCGGTGAAAAGATCTCTATGATAACGGCTTATGATTTTTCCTTTGCAAAGATCTTTGATACGGCCGGTATCGATATCATCCTGATAGGCGACAGCGCCAGTAATGTAATGGCCGGCCACGAAACCACGCTGCCCATTACGCTAGACCAGATGATTTATCATGCTCAAAGCGTGGTACGTGGTATCAACCGTTGCCTGGTGGTGGTAGATATGCCCTTTGGCTCCTATCAATCCAATTCAGAGATAGCCCTGGCATCTGCCATAAAAATAATGAAAGAAACAGGTGGCCATTCTATTAAACTGGAAGGCGGCGAAGAGGCCGTGGATTCTGTTAAGAAAATTGTCAGTGCCGGTATTCCCGTAATGGGACATCTGGGTTTAACGCCTCAAAGCATTTATAAATTCGGGACTTACACCGTAAGGGCCAAAGAAACTGACGAAGCCGACAAGTTGAAAAAAGATGCGCTCTTGCTGCAGGAAGCCGGCGCTTTTGCCATAGTACTGGAAAAGATTCCGGCTGCGCTGGCAAAAGAAGTAAGCGACAGTCTCCACATTCCTACCATCGGTATTGGCGCCGGCGGTGATTGTGACGGCCAGGTGCTGGTAATGCACGATATGCTGGGTATCAATGTTGAATTCAAGCCACGTTTTTTAAGAAAATACCTCAATTTATACGAACAGATTGATGGCGCTGTTAAGCAATACATTACTGATGTAAAAAGCAAGGATTTCCCCAACGAAAATGAGCAATATTAATCAGTTGAAAGTTGAGAGTTCAGAGTGGAAAGTTATCATCATTTAACTATCCACTTTCAATTTTCAACTATCAACTCTTTCGTAACTTGCAGCCTCAAAAGTCAAATTCCGCTATATGAAATTTTTAAAATCATTAAAGATACAGGCCGGTAATCATGGCGTTTCTACCGGTGTAAACTGGATAAAAAGCAACGGTGAAAAACTGAGCTCCTACTCTCCTGTTGATGGTAAATTAATCGGATCTGTAACTGGTGCCGATGCAAAAGCTTACGAAGCTGTGATTAAAAAAGCTGCCAGTGCATTTACCGAATGGCGCAGCTGGCCGGCACCCAAGCGTGGCGAAATTGTGCGCCAGGTGGGTGAGGAATTAAGAAAAGCCAAAAGCGACCTGGGTCAATTAGTGAGTTATGAAATGGGCAAAAGCCTGCAGGAAGGCCTGGGCGAAGTACAGGAAATGATCGATATCTGCGACTTTGCGGTGGGGCTTAGCCGCCAGTTACATGGACTCACTATGCACAGTGAAAGGCCGGGGCATCGCATGTACGAACAGTACCATCCACTGGGTATTGTTGGTGTCATATCTGCTTTCAACTTC
>JBJTMN010000143.1:0-2150 GCA_046070545.1 Ferruginibacter sp. | reverse complement strand
CCCTCATTGGTTTCGCCGTATTTTTCCAGTTTCATCATTTGCGGCATGGCCGTGGCAGCCTGGTTAAAATAATTTACAATTTTATAATGTGGAGTAAACCTGGTACCAAGCTGATAGCCTAAAAAATCATCGTGCGATTGTAACTGGGCAAATAATACATTGCTTACAAAAAGCAGTATTACTGATAATAGTCTTGGTATCATTGTTTGTTTTTAGCACTTTAATAAATCAGATGAAGCATTAAATGTAACCACATCTGCCAAAATATTTTGTGAAAATAAAGAAAGCAACTGACTTCGGCTTTCCACTTATCCAGAATATGATATATCGTGCTTTTGCAGGCAATTTAAAAAGTATTGCACCCGTTTGCGGGCAATGAAGTAAATTGGGTAAAAAATAAATATGCGCTTAACCAGGATCATTATCAAGCTGTGTGTACCGGCATTGCTGTTGTTTAACACAGCTTCATTTGCACAAAACAGCCTCTCCAAAAAATATACTGTTCAGAAAAAAATAAACTGCAGTAAAGGCGCCGTAGTTTCGGCCCACCCGCTGGCCAGCATGGTTGGTTTAAGCATATTAAAAAAGGGGGGCAATGCCATTGATGCAGCCATTGCCACACAACTGGCATTGGCAGTTGTGTATCCCGGCGCAGGTAATATTGGCGGCGGCGGCTTTATGGTAGCACATTTAAAAAATGGCAACAACGTCACCCTGGATTATCGTGAAAAAGCACCGGCAAAAGCAAGCCGTGATATGTACCTGGATGAAAAAGGCGAGCCGCAGATGAAACTATCGCAGGATGGTCATTTGGCTGCCGGTGTACCCGGCACGGTTGCCGGTTTATTTGCCAGTATGAAATATGCAAGCCTGCCTTTTAAGACACTGATACAGCCAGCCATTGACCTGGCAGAGCATGGATTTGCTATTTCGGAACGCCAGGCCGCTTCCTTAAACAGCACCAGGAAAGAATTTATTGCATTGAATAGTTCCCCTGTTGCATTTGTAAAGGACAGCGCCTGGAAGGCCGGAGATCTCCTGATCCAGAAAGAACTGGCCGGTACCTTAAAACGTATCCGCAACCTGGGACAGAAAGGATTTTATGAAGGAGAAACGGCCAGGCTGATCGTTGCCGAAATGCAGAAAGGGAAAGGGATCATTTCACCGGATGATCGAAAACAATACCAGGCAAAAGAAAGGACCGCACTTGATTTTGATTATAAAGGTTACCAGGTCATTACTATGCCCTTGCCCAGTAGTGGCGGCATTATTATACAACAGATGCTGAAGATGATCGAGGACCGGAATATTGCGTCAATGGGATTTCAAACAGCAGCAAGTGTTCAGTTAATGACCGAAGCAGAACGCAGGGCCTATGCAGACCGGGCCGAGTTTTTAGGAGACCCCGATTTTGTGAAAGTACCCCTGAAAACAATGGTCAGTGCTGATTATTTAAAGGAACGCATGAAAGATTACGAACCCGGCAAAGCAGGCAACAGCAAAACCACTGCTGCGGGTATGATCAAAGAAAGCGAAGAGACCACCCATTTAAGTGTGCTGGATGCATATGGCAATGCAGTATCGGTAACTACCACTTTAAACGGTGGCTACGGCAGCCGCACCGTGGTTGCCGGTGCCGGTTTTTTGCTGAATAACGAGATGGACGATTTTAGTGTAAAGCCCGGCGTACCGAATATGTACGGCGCTTTGGGCAACGAAAAAAATGCCATTGCACCCGGTAAACGAATGCTGAGCAGCATGACACCGACCATTGTTTTAAAGAACGGCCAGCCCTACCTGGTAGTAGGCACACCGGGAGGTACTACCATACCAACCAGCGTTTTCCAGGCATTGGTGAATGTGCTGGAATTCAATATGGATGCAGATGCTGCCATCAACAACCCTATGTTTCATCACCAGTGGCTGCCCGACCTGATCTCGGTTGAAAAGGAATTTCCGGATCCGGTTAAAAAAGAACTGGAAGCCATGGGATATACTACCAAACTTAAAGCTGCCTGGAGCAGGTTAGAGATCATACAGATAAAAAACACATCGGCAACATCCAGAACGATAACAGCCGTGGGTGATAAACGGGGCGATGATGATGCCAGAGGCTATTAAAACAGTACAACTATGGATGAAGATTTATT
>JBJTMN010000142.1:0-3287 GCA_046070545.1 Ferruginibacter sp. | reverse complement strand
GAATAGAGATACAGAAAGTTACTTTGCAGAGCAAACCTTTAAGTATACTGGTAAAGCCATTACCAGATGCAGGAAAACCCGCCGGATTTAAAGGAGCTGTTGGCAATTTTACCATCATCATCTGTGGTGAAATTATTTTTTTCAACTTTAGCTTCTACTGTAAAATTGCCAACAGCTCCTTTAAATCCGGCGGGTTTTCCTGCATCTGGTAATGGCTTTACCAGTATACTTAAAGGTTTGCTCTGCAAAGTAACTTTCTGTATCTCTATTCCTTCGGGGGGTATGGTTGCATTTGCAAAATCATCAAATATATCCTGTTGCTGGTTCAGGTATTCGGCTTTAATGAACTGCACGTTATTCTCAATTTCAGCCACACCAAGATCCAGGTTGCCGCTCAAAAGCGGGTATAATTGAACTTTACGGATGATGTACACATTATATTCCCTCCCTTCAAACTTTTCGGTATGGTAACTCATGTCATTGGGTTGCTGCATATCCAAAACAGAAAAACCATTGAACGATGGATTCTTAACCAGGTTACTTTCACTCTTAAGTCTTGTGTACAGTTTATAAGTAGCCACAACCGGTTCGCCTACATAAGCAGTCTTCTTGTCCGTTTCCAGTCTTACAAACATGTTTCGCTTAATTTTATCAGCCGGGTTTTCGCCCTTGCGTAAAATAAAATCGTTGAATGTAGAACGTGGTGCCGGTTCAGCAAAAGGATCCATATTCCCAAAGGGGGAATTGAATGCATTGGCAGCAGCATTGTTGCCGGTTGATTGGTTGGTAACTTTTAATTTAACCGGGTTACTCGTATAATCTCCGGCATCGGCCTTTGCCCTGGCCGGCATAATAGTAAAACTGCCTGCTGCTTTGGGCTTTAAGATAAAACTCAAAGCAATGTATTTTTTAACCACCCCGTTCATCATTGTCAAACCACTTTCCTGTTTGGGGCCACTCACAATGATGAAGTCTTTAAGATTGGGAGGAACGATCTGCTGTACTTCATTGGCATTTTCAACCATCAGCTTTAGCTGGGTGTATTCATCCTTACCAATTTCCTCAGGCGTTAAACTGGCAGAGAATTTTACCTGGGCATTGGCAACATGTCCACCAAAAATAAAAAGCAGCAAGATGATCTTTCGTAAAACCGGTTTCATATTCAAGTGGCAAAAATAAAGGATTGGCTCCTGCCAACTAAAATCCAAAAGTATAAATGGTTGAAATTAATTGTTAAACTCACACAGACTTTCTCATATTTTATTTCCCGCGAAGCCGCTAAGTACACAAAGAAAAAATGATTCGGCTTTGTGGCCTTCGTGGCTTTGTCGGAAATCCTCTTTATGGCAATGCCTACAGATCGCCTAATTGCGGCCGCAAAATAATCTCTTCTACACATGCCTGGTGAGACAACTTCGCTGCTGCATAAACCATTTGAGCAACATCTGCCGCTTCCATAATTCTTTTAGGGTCTATTCCACTGCCACTCCAACTATCGGTGTATGCTGCACCCGGCAACACATGGGTAACTTTAATACCATAAGGTTTCATCTCTTCCCGCAGGTTTTTACTAAAGCCGTATAAAGCAAACTTGCTGATACTGTATGCGCCTCCATTGGGGTATGCCATGATGGATGCAATGGAGCAGATGTTGAATATGTGACCGCTTTCCGAGGTTATCATTCCCGGTAATATCATTCTTGTTATATGATAGGCACTGTACAGGTTCACTTCCATCAGCTTTTCCAGCATGCCATCATCCTCGCCGTAAGCACTGCCGGGCAAATAAACACCTGCGTTGTTTACCAGTATATCAACCTTTGCTACATGGCCATTGATCCATTCAACAAATTGCTGCAAAGCTGTTTTATCAGATACATCGCAGGTTTTTGTGTGAATTTTATTTTGTGGGAAACGGGCCTGCAGGTCTTTCCCTGTTGCTTCCAGTTCTGCAGCATTCCTGGCGCAAAGAAAAAAATTGTGGACCTGTTCATCTTTTGCAAAGGTTTCTGCTATGGCTTTACCCAATCCTTTAGATGCACCTGTAATTACTATGTTCATGGTGTTTTTTTAATTCTGTATCTTGCAATTGCAGATAAAGTTACTCTCTCTGCAATTAAATTTTGTATCAAAAAAATAATGCGCCGGTATAACCACCTTTTTTTCGACCTTGACCATACCCTTTGGGACTTTGATGCCAACGCAAAAGAATCGCTTGCCGACCTGTTTGCACTGTTAAACCTGGATGAAAGAACAAATATCCCTTTTGAAGATTTTTATCCAAAATACCTGTATCATAATGAAGTTTTGTGGGACCGCTACCACAAAGGACTCATCAGTTCCGAAGACCTGAAGTGGAAGCGTATGTGGCGAACCATGCTTGATTTTAAGTTAGCGGATGAACCACTGGCCCGGGAAATGAGCGCACAATTCCTGGAGATACTGCCCACCAAAAAAATATTATTTCCTCACACCATCGAGATCCTGGGTTACCTGAAAGAAAAAAAATACGAGCTGCACCTGATCACCAACGGGTTTGAAAAAACACAATGGAGCAAATTAAACCACAGTGGCCTGAGCGGATATTTCACTCATGTAGTAACATCTGAAGCAAGCAACAGCCTGAAGCCTAAAAAAGAGATCTTTGATTTTGCCATGGAAAAGGCGAACGCAGGTTTACCCGAGAGCATCATGATCGGAGATAACCTGGATGCAGATATACAGGGCGCCATGAATGCGGGTATGGATACGGTTTTCGTAAATCATATCAATGCCGTTACTGAAATAAAGCCAACCTATACCGTTACACACCTGCAGCAACTGGAGTCCATCTTTTAAATTACAGGCATAAAAAAACCTTCCTTTTGGGAAGGTTTACAATAAGTTTAGCTAAAATTACATACTGGCTGTAGTCTTTGCTTTGTCTTTGCAGCATTCTGCTTTTGCTTTTTCATCTTTAGTGCAGCAAGTTTTGCCTTTAGCGCATTTCTTCTTTTTTCCTTTGTCGGCCATAGCAACGCCGGTTACCATTAAAAATGCGGTAGCTAATAAAAGTACTTTCTTCATGATTATATTTTTTTTCTGAGTTTAATTACAAAAGTAAAAATAAGGCAGAAATTGCAGCAAACCTACAGGTAATTGTTAATTTTTATAATGTGGCTATTACTGTAACACCGCCCTGTACAGCCTGGTTAAGCTCTACATTTATCTTAGTTCCCACGGGTAAAAGCAGGTCTACCCTGCTGCCAAACTTGATAAAACCCATTTCCTCGGTCTGCTTTACCTTT
>JBJTMN010000141.1:0-2448 GCA_046070545.1 Ferruginibacter sp. | reverse complement strand
TTTTTATTTTTACTAACTGGTGAAAAAAAGTACCATATTGTTTGGGAAACACTTAATAGTGAAGAAGCTACCTACATCTGGCATTTTGAAAAAACAATGGATGCTTTACGAATGGGATTAAAAGAAATTGAAGCGATACTCAATGATATAAAAGCAACCAGTAAGCTGGATTACCTAAAGAAAGAACATGACAATTTTAGCCGGATTATTCATGATTACGCTGAAATAAAGAGTGGTTTTACTGCCTGGAAGGGGATGCTGGAGGAAAAGTTAGAGTAGATTATACAGTGTAAAAATAGATTTAGGGTATTAGCAAAGGGCAATAAATCTAATCAAATAAAAGGTGAGTAAGGAGGTGAGTTAAAAGTATCAGTCCGATGGAACCCATACTGGTATTGTGTTTTTAAGTTGTTCAGCAGTCCCGTCCGGTCCGCAAATCCCCTGGTTATATGCCGGGGGATTTTTAGTTTATGGCGTTTTACGTTTACATAATTCAGAGTCAGAAGGACAATAGTTTTTACAAGGGTTTTTCTGAGGACCCCCTACCAAAGGTTTATTCAACAGAATAACGGAGAGAGCCATTATACATCCTCAAAGATTCCCTGGTTATTAGTCTGCCTTTTAGAATTTGATTCAAAGGCTGAAGCACTTGTTAAAGAACGAAAGTTGAAAAAATATTCCAAAGCGAGCCTGATAGCATTAATCAATTCTTCACAAAACAAACTGGTGGGTTAAAATGCTGGCCTGTCATCCCTACACTGTGTAGGGATGGGTTCGAGTCCGGTCCGCAAAATCACCTGGTTAATACCAGGGGATTTTTAGTTTAGCATCTTAATTGTTGATTATTGCTTAAAAAATGGTAATACCAGTTTATGTTTTTGATTTTTGTAACAATTTGTAAATAAAGGCTTTTGTACCAGGTACATTCCTGACGTTTTAACCAGTTACATTCTTACTTTTTTTTATTGTGGTACACAACCGTACCAATTTCATTTTTGTCGTTTTACTTTGGTACCTGCTTTCTACCTGTTTCATGTATCGTCCTATTTTATTACAGGCTTCTCCGCAAACCTTTGTTGAGCAGAATTATTTCTTCGGATCCTTCGCCCCGGATATTCAGTCATAAAATTGTTACGCATTTAATTGTAAGTTTACCTTCCAAATTAATCATCATTTTATGAAAAAGATCGTACTTGCTTTTATATGCCTGCTGCAGGGTGTTATAATCTTTGCACAGACAAAGACCACGGTTTATTCTCCTAACAGTAATGTACAGCTGAATTTCTGGCTAACTGAGTCGGGAGCGCCTGCATACGAAGTGTTATATAAAAAGAAAGCAGTGATATTGCCTTCTGCAATGGGGTTTGAACTGAAGCAGACCATGAGCAATACAGCATTGCCAACCCTCCGGGATAATCTTTCGGTTACCGGTTCTGTACAAAAGAATGTGGACAATAAATGGACACCGGTTTGGGGCGACGTAAAAACGATAAAGGACAATTATAACCAGCTTACGGTAAACCTGTCGCAGAAAGTAGCTGATGCTATTGTGTTCAATATTGTTTTTAAAGTGTTTGATGACGGGGTTGGTTTCCGCTACGAATTTCCGCAGCAAAAAAACATGCAACACTTTATCGTTTCGGAAGAAAAAACTGAATTTAAACTTACCGGAGATCATACTGCTTTCTGGATACCCGGCGATTATGACAGCAATGAATTCAGTCCGAATGTTACCAGCCTCAGCGAAGTAAATGCAGAGGATCCCAAATATGCAGCATCCATTTTTGCACACCAGTTCATTGAGAAGGATGCCGTGCAAACACCCCTGATGCTGAAATCAAAAGACGGCTTGTATATCAACATCCATGAAGCAGCGCTGGTAAATTACCCGGCGATGAACCTGCATATCAATAAAGCAGATTTTACGTTATCATCTGTGTTGGTTCCGGATGCATTGGGCAATAAAGCTTACCTGGAAACGCCGGCCAAAACACCGTGGAGAACAATTCTGGTTTCGGATAAAGCAACCGATATACTGGCATCACATACAATACTGAATTTGAACGACCCTTCTGTGATCAAGGACCCGTCATGGATAAAGCCCACCAAATATGTGGGTATCTGGTGGGAGATGCATGTGGGTAAAAGCAGCTGGGATTACAGCGGCGGACAGGTAGGATCGCAACAGGCAACCAAAGTGCCGCATGGCGCCAATACGGCTAACGTTAAACGTTATATAGACTTTGCCGCGAAGAACGGCATTAAAGGATTATTGGTGGAAGGCTGGAATGTCGGTTGGGAAGATTGGTATGGAAATTGGAAAGAAAATGTTTTCGATTTTGTCACGCCGTATCCCGATTTTGATGTGAAAGAATTGCAAAAATACGCCGGTTTGAAAAAGGTTAAATTGATAATGCACCACGAAACTTCGGGTTCGGCGAGCAATTA
>JBJTMN010000140.1:0-3700 GCA_046070545.1 Ferruginibacter sp. | reverse complement strand
CGCACTTTGGTTTGCGTGACACCATGGAAAAACACATTGTCTGCCAGTATCCAGCCACCACTTTTTACAGATGGTAAAGTTAATTCGTAATAGTTAATGTAATTCACTTTATCAGCATCAATAAATACCAGGTCCCAGTTTTCCTGCAGCGTTGGGATGATCTGTATAGCATCGCCGGTAAGCAGTTCAATTTGTTCTGCCATTCCAGCCCTTGCAAAATATTTTTTTGCTGTAGCTGCATCTTCTTCTCTTAATTCCAGCGTAACCAGTTTTCCTCCGTCCTGCAATCCTTTTGCCAGGCACAGGGCGCTGAAACCGGTGAATGTGCCGATCTCCAGTATCCTTTGCGGAGCGATCATTTTACTGAACAGTTCCAGCACTTTTCCCTGTACATGACCGCTGAGCATTTGTGCATGCGGATGATTGGCCAGGGTATCATCTTCTATTTCCTGTAATACATGATCCAAAGCAGATGTGTATTGCTTTGCATATTGTTCTGCTTTAGGATTTACAAGCTCCATTACAACAATTTTGACCAGTTAAAGTATTTATTCATCCCGGTAGATAAAATGCCATTCTTCAATTTTTATTTATGAAGAATGGCATATACTAATTGTGTAAAGTTAACCGGAAATATCCGCTTTTTTATCGCCTTTACGGGAAATTAACAACAATCCCAGGAAAGTAAAAATGCCGTTGATCAGTATCAGTTCATTACCGATCTTATACCCGTTAAAGATGCTTTCTGAAACAGATTTTAATCCAAGAGAAACATGCAGTTTCTTTTCGTACCATTCAGGACTGCTCAGTATATCCAGGCCCAGTGCCAGTAAGGGCGCAATGATACATATAGCCCATATCAGTTTATCGTTCAGGTTGCGTTTGGTTAAAATGCCGAAAGAAAATAATCCCAGCAACGGGCCATACGTGATACCTGCAAATTTCAGGATAAAGTCGATGATGAGCTTATCATTAATGGCTTTAAAAATAAGTACCATCACAAAAAACACGGCAGCAAAGGTAAAATGCACTTTCAGCCTTGTTCTTTTCTTTTCCTGCTCGGTACCTTCTTTTTTATTGATGCCCAGGATATCTATACAAAAGCAGGAAGTGAGTGATGTGATGGCCCCATCCACACTGGGAAATAATGCCGAGATCAATGCAATGATAAACAGGATGCCGATTGTTCCGCTGAATGCATCACTCAAAGCAATGGTTGGAAAAAGATCATCCGGCGCTGTTACTATATTATTGGTACTGGCATACAAATAAAGGATACCACCCAGGAAGAGGAATAAAAAATTCACGACCATCAAAACGGCAGTAAATGTCATAATATTCTTCTGCGAATCTTTAATGTTTTTTACGCTGATGTTCTTCTGCATCATTTCCTGGTCGAGGCCAGTCATGGCTATGGCAATGAACATACCACCGATGATATGTTTTAAAAAGTAGGAGCCGGCCTTAACATCGGTATTAAATATTTTAGTATAGCCTTTTTCCTGCATCATTGAAAGGGCCCCTCCAAAACCGGTACCCATGGCTTTTACAATAACGATGGTGCAAACTACCAGGCCCAGCAACATACCGGTTGTTTGCAGTGTGTCGGTATAAATGATCGTTTTTACACCGCCTTCAAAAGTATATAGCAGGATAAGCGCCAGGATAACCAGTGCGGTTACAATAAAAGGTATATGCAGTTTATCAAAAATAAAAAGCTGCAGAATACTGATCACCAGGTACAGGCGTGCTGTAGCTCCTACCACGCGGATGAGTATAAAAAAGAATGCCCCTGCCTTATGCGCATTGATCCCGAAACGTTTTTCGAGGTAAGTATAAATAGATGTGAGGTTCATTTTGTAATACAATGGTATCAGCACAAATGCAATGACCATGTAACCTATGAGGTAACCCAGCACGATCTGGAAATAATAAAAATTGCCGGTACCCACACCGCCCGGCACACTCACAAAGGTAACTCCGCTGAGGCTGGTGCCAATCATACCAAATGCCACCAGCATCCAGTTGCTGTTTCGGTTACCTATAAAAAAAGATTCGTTATTGCTGCCGCGGGAAGTGAAATACGCCACCGTAAGGAGCAAAACGAAATAGCCGATAACAAACGAAAACAAAATAATTGGAGACATACTGATCGTTTATGTAAAAATAATCTTGAAAATAGAGAAAATATCGTGTCTTTGCCAATAATAAATTATAAAGTTTTATGCAGATAAATGCACTGGCGGTTTTTTGTGGCAGTAAAAGCGGTAACAATCCTTTGTTTGAAGAGCAGGCAAAGGCATTGGGCCATTTGCTGGCTGCAAAAAAGATCATGCTGATCTATGGCGGCGGCAATAAAGGTATCATGGGTGCCGTATCAAATGCCGTGTTGGAAAAAGGCGGAAAAGTAACCGGCATCATCCCTGAAATGTTAAAGGACAGGGAGCATCATCACCAGGGTGTTACAGAACTGATCGTTGTAAATGATATGCATACACGTAAAAAAATGCTGTATGAAAAATGTGATGCCGCCATCATTTTACCCGGTGGCTTTGGTACTATGGATGAATTTTTTGAAATGCTCACCTGGAACCAGCTGAGCATTCACGATAAAAAAATATTCATACTGAATACGGCCGGCTTTTACGATCATTTACTGGCTTTTGCACAAAACATGCAACGTGAACAGTTTTTGTACGATAAAATAGAAGACAAGCTGGTTGTGCTTAACCAGGCCGAAGAAATTTTACAATACCTGTAATATCAGAACCTGTTTCTCTTTCCCTGAAATAAAGGTACCTGTATGCCCGCCTTAAAGATGGGCGTAACAACAGCTTTACCACTTTCAGAAATACCCACATAAGGTGAATTAATATTTCCGGCAACATCTGCCATTATAGAAATGTAGTAGTAGAAATCTCCGGTACCCTGCCTTCCGTTTGCGTAACCAACACCCAGTAATAAACTGTTAGCATCGTATTTAGCCTTTGTTGTAGGCTGGTTGGGTGTTATGATCTTATCTGTGGTGTAATTATGTTCAGCCTGCACATTTATAAATAAAAATTTTACCGGGTAAAATCTTGCAAATATCCCGCCACCTAATACATTTTCACGGTTTTTTGAATCGCTTACGTAATAGCCGTTAGTGTTATAATCATAATACACCGCCCTTGAAGATGCATAGTTATAATTAAACACGATACCGGCATCAAGCCATTTATTAATACTATATCCAAAAATGGGGCTTGCACCCAAAAGTGTAGAATAACTACCTATAGAAACAATTGCCCCGCCGCCGGTAAAAAGGTTTTCCTTTTTAAATCCGCCTTTCTTTTCATCGCCGGATTTTTTTTCGTCATCCTGTGCATTAGCTGCACAAAAACTGCTGATCAATGCAACAACAATTACAATTTTTTTCATGGGTGTTTTATTATCTGTTTATTATTCTTTGAATGATTAATTACCAACAGGTTTAATTACTATCAAAAATCTTACCGCTGTTTAAAATATTATTGGGATCGAAGATTTTTTTTATTCCCTTCATCAGTTCAAAACCTGCTTGATCAAAGACAATATCCATGTAGGGTTTCTGTATCAGGCCTATGCCATGTTCACCACTGATAGTACCTCCCAATGACCTTACCAGTTTAAACAATGCCTGCAAAGCTGGTATTACATCAGGGTTATTCAAACTATAAAT
>JBJTMN010000139.1:0-3559 GCA_046070545.1 Ferruginibacter sp. | reverse complement strand
GTATTAATGGTAAGTTCCTTCAAAACGCCATCCCGTCTTATTAAAATGGGTATAGCTTCGTATGGCCTTTGTAAAATTGCTTTATACACCTGCATATTAAGCGTGAAGTTTTTATTTACTGCCAGTATCTCATCGTTCACTTTAAAATGGGCTTTATCTGCCGGGGATCCTGCAATTACATCTTCAACCATTATTTTACCATTTACATAATAAATACCCAGGCCGGTGTAAGCATAATCAAAATCTTCATTAAAATGACTGTTGGGTGTTAAATGAATTTCATGATTTGGATAATTGAATATCATATTGAACCTGCGCAGCAGGTCGTTGCCCAACAGCCCGCCGGTAAAGGGATAGGCAGTAACATTGTAATCATCTTTATACAAATAAGTGGGTACCGACCTGAACCGGTAAGGACCGACTTTTACTTCTTTGATAAGAGTAAGACGCATCTGAAGTTTTCCACCCATACCTTCAGCCTGTGTAACAACGGGCCTTCTTCTTGCCAGTAATATTCCGCTGTCTTTTACAAACTGTTCACTCATCAGTAAACAAAGGCCGGCCCCGGTATCAAAATAAAAATTAAAGCCCAGTTTTCTTTTGTCTTTTATATCAAGCCACTGGATAGGTAAATTGGTAAATGCCGGATGCAGGCTGGTACCTCCTTTCGGGTATTCAAATTTTCCGGGACTGTATACTTCGATGAAACTGCTATCGAAATTGATGCTTACAATGTAGCGGCTGAAAAAACTATAGCCGATTATGCCATCTACCTTTTCGCCATAAACGCTGGTCAGCACTTCGTAATTATTTACATGAAAATTAAGATGATCTATTCTAAGACCGGGCAGGCTCAGGCTTTGATCAAAAGCAAAAGAAACCTTATGTACACCACCAATGCCGGTTATGGTAGTGTCGCTGGGCCTTAAGGGAATGTCAAACTCGGCACAGGTAGATGAATCAAGTGAAATGCCACCGCTTCCACTATCCAAAATAAAGTTTAATGTGTCTTTTACATTGCCGAACCGGGCCTGGAGTACCATTACCCCCCCACTGAACTGCTTAAAGGGAAATCGGGTGATGAATTTCGCTTCTTTTTGGGGTAAAATTTCCTGTGCCTGCAGGTTTACAAACATAAACAGGAATAATATAGCGCAATAAATTTTTCGCATGCAATCTTCCATTCGAATTTACAACCTATTGGATGTATTTTTGTTGTTTATTACATAAAGACAGATGTATGGAATTAAATGACCTGTATCAAAAAGCACTCAGATTTGAGTTTCTTACTGTAGAAGAAGGCATATTTCTTTTCGAAAATGCTGCTTTGACCGAGCTTATGTTTGTGGCCGATGAATTAAGAAAGAAGCAGGTGCCGCACGGTAAGGTTACCTGGCAGATAGACCGGAATGTGAATACCACCAATGTATGTATAGCCAACTGTAAATTCTGTAATTTTTACCGCATACCCGGCCATGCCGAAGCCTATATTACCGATATTGATACCTATAAAACAAAGATCGAAGAAACCATTAAATACGGTGGCGACCAGCTTTTGCTGCAGGGTGGCCATCATCCCGAACTGGGGCTTAGCTTTTATGTGAATCTTTTTAAAGAACTGAAGTCGCTTTATCCCAATATCAAGCTGCACACATTGGGGCCACCGGAAGTTGCCCACATTACCAAGCTGGAAAAAAGCACCCACCGTGAAGTATTGATGGCTTTAAAAGAAGCAGGAATGGATAGCTTACCGGGTGCCGGTGCCGAAATCTTGACTGACCGGGTAAGGCGTTTAATAAGCAAAGGAAAATGCGGTGCCCAGGAATGGCTTGATATTATGCATGAAGCCCATAAGCTGAACATTACCACATCGGCCACCATGATGTTTGGCCATGTGGAAACGCTGCAGGAACGTTTTGAACACCTGGTAAAGATCAGAGAAGTGCAAAGCCGCAAACCTGCTGAGGCAAAGGGTTTCCTGGCTTTTATTCCCTGGACCTTCCAGGACGTGGATACCTTGCTGGCAAAGATACGGGGCGTACATAATTTAACCACGGCAGAAGAATATATACGCATGATCGCCCTGAGCAGGATCATGCTGCCTAATGTGTTGAACATCCAGGCAAGTTGGTTAACCGTTGGTAAGCAGGTAGCGCAAATTTGTTTAAAAGCCGGCGCCAACGACTTTGGCAGCATCATGATAGAGGAGAATGTAGTAAGCGCTGCCGGTGCACCACACCGTTTTACCAGCACTACCATACAGCAGGCCATTAAAGAGGCAGGCTTTGAACCACAATTAAGAAACCAGCAATACGAATGGCGTGATATACCTGAGAGCATTGTTGAGCAGCTTGTAAATTATTAACACCCTGACCCCTGTCCTTCGGCTACGCTCAGGATGAGGGGGAAAACAGCAAACATGGAACAAACAAATAAACAAAAACTACTCAATCGTTTCAGGATGGTTGGCATTGCAGAAGGTATTTCATTTTTAGTTCTTTTACTGATTGCCATGCCTTTAAAATACCTGGCGCATATACCAGAAGCAGTAAAAATTATGGGCTGGATACACGGAGCACTCTTTGTAAGCTTTATCTATTTTGCATTTGAAGTCATGGGTTCTTTAAATAAGAACTTTACCTGGTTTTTGAAAGCTTTCGCTGCTGCATTCATTCCCCTTGGCACATTTGTTTTTGACCGGCAGTTGAAAAAGGAAGCTGCTATGCTTGCTTCTTCTTAATATAAATTAACTGCCTGTATATTGTATTTTATATCATCAGGCCATTTATTAGTTGAATAAGACGGTTAATTTATTTTAAATTTGATGAGATATCTCAGCTAAATTTAAAATAATGATTAAACAACTGTCATTAAAAAGAGTGTTCTTTTTAAGTACTCTTTTCCTGCATTTATATGTTAACCAGGCAAAAGCACAGGATAAAGCAGCTGTTTTGCACCAGCTGAATTCGCTCTTGATCAATACGGTAATGGTTGATTTTTTTACACCTCCTGTAGCAAGCCGTATTTACGCATATCCCAATATTGCATTTTATGAATGCATACGGCAGGATGATGCTACGTTGCCGTCTATAGCCGCCAAATTAAAAGTACCGGTTGGCATACCTAAGGCTACCGCAGCTAAAACAGATAATTTTATTGCTGCCTGTATTTCCTTTTCGTATGTGGCACAAAAACTGGTTGGCTCCGAATATAAGATCGAAGACTGGCGCAAAGCTTTTACAGATTCTATTTTAAAAACCGGTGATACCGTTGTTGCAAAAAATTCTATTCTGTATGGCCGCAAAGTGGCCGATAGTATTTTAGCCTGGGTACAAAAAGATAACTATAACCAATCTCGTGGTATGCCACGCTTTACCATTTCTGGTAAATTGGGTACCTGGCAACCAACGCCTGCCGATTATGCCCAGGCCATTGAGCCACACTGGAGAACCATCAGGCCATTTACTTTAAAAACAGCATCGCAGTTTTCACCAAAAGAAAAACTGGTCTTCAGCCTGAATAAAAATTCAACTTTTTATAAAACCATGCTGGAGGTTTA
>JBJTMN010000138.1:0-4220 GCA_046070545.1 Ferruginibacter sp. | reverse complement strand
ATTCCTTTTCAACAGTAGAGATCATTCTTTTTATAGAACGCAAATTCGGAGTAGCCATACCCGACGAAAAATTAATACCCTGTAATTTTAAAACATTGAATGCACTTGCTGCCATTGTGCAGGAACTGATGCCCATGACGTTATAGGCCGATTGGCTGATCGGTTAATCTGTTGATCCGTTGAAGCGGATTTGTTAGCAGAAATCCTGGAGATTAACCAATTAACGGATCAACGGATTAACGGATTAACGGATTAACGAATTTAACAAGCATGACCTCATTTAATAAAACCGATCTTCCGCGTAAAGTGATCCTGAGTGGCGCCGATTGCTTTCACCTGGTTTTAGATAAGCATGCCAAAAAGCATGGTGCCGGAGGCAATGTCATGCGTAAGATATTCTATTTCAGCAAGCCGCTTTCTTTTGAAAAAGTAGATGTCATACTCAAAAGCTCCCCGGTCATTCACTGGCTGTGCAATATTAAACTGGTATCCGGCGCTTTTCTCAGCATCCCCTATTGGCAATACGATGAACGTGGTAACGAGATCATTTTGCAGGAACACCACAGTGCTGTTGAAGATGAGATTCCCGAAACCATTTTAGATCGTGATATCACCGTTGAGTCGGCCAGATTCATTGAAGCCGACCTGGTGCATTATCCTTCCGGTGGCTGTGCGTTTATTGTATCCTGGAACCATATTCTGCTGGATGCAAAGGGAACTACGCTGCTGTTTGAACACCTGAACGCTTTATCGGAAAATAAGCTGCATGATTTTTCCATCTTTTTTCCGGGAAAGGAAAAGAAAACGAATATTGTTACCTATATACGCAACATGTACAAGGTAAAAGCCTTTGTACAAAGGTCATCCCGGGCTCCGGTTAGTTCTGTTGCCTGCTCATCAGCTAAAACAGATGGGGGAAAGACCTGCACCAAGATCATTTCTTTAAATGAGGATGAAACAAAAAAGATAAATGCCAGTGCTTTTAAAACTGGCTCGCGGTTTGGGCCAACATTGTACCTGGTAGCCTGCTGCTCGCATGTAATTCACTTTTTGAACCGGCAAAAGAATAAAGCGGGCGATATCTGGTTGCCTATTCCCTATGACGGACGGTTAAGAGGTGCTGCAGGGCCGCTCATATCCAACTGCGTTTCCTTTTTGTTTTACCGCATTGCACAAACTGAACTGGGTACGGTGCCGCAAACAGTAAAATGTTTAAGCGATCAAATGACGGCACAGATCAAAGATGGTATTCCGCAGCGATATACGATGTTCCTGAACATGATGCGGCATATCCCTTTATGGCTGTATTATTTTTTGATCAGCAGAACCGGCAAAGGTGTCTTCGCCAGTTTTTTATATACTTCCACCGGCGATAATTTCAATAACCTGAAATCATTGTTTGGCGAACCCATCAGGAGCCTGAACATGATACCGGCGCTTACTTTTCCCCCGGGTCTCACGTTTGTTTTTTTAAAACATGATAACGAGCTGCACATAAATATTGCTTACTCGCCCGATGTAGTAAGCAATAATGACCTACATTTAATTGAAGAAAAAATAAAGGAAATTTTACTGGCCGATCATTAATGGAAACCATGCACCATACCGATATTGTAGTTTTAGGCGGAGGCTCGGCCGGCGTAGCTGCGGCTGTAGCTGCAGCCCGTAAAGGCCTGCAGGTAGCGCTGGTAGAACGCAATGCTTACCTGGGAGGCAAGGCCACGGCAGCGGAAGTGGGCACGGTTTGCGGATTATACCGTTTCAGCAAAAACGAGCAATCTGAATATATTGTAAATGGTTTTGCAAAAGAGTTTGCTGATAGATTACAGTCCAGATCAAAAACAGCACCCCTGCATGTACCTGAAGGTGTACACTATCTTCCTTATAATATTGAAGCATTTAAAAGCATTTGCCTGGAACTGGTAAATGAAAATAAAATTGAAGTTTATTTTGATGCGGT
The DNA here is from genome assembly GCA_046070545.1 of Ferruginibacter sp. Classification (GTDB taxonomy): domain Bacteria; phylum Bacteroidota; class Bacteroidia; order Chitinophagales; family Chitinophagaceae; genus Ferruginibacter. The sequence continues at coordinate 2,260 of JBJTMN010000138.1, read as the reverse complement.
GCTGGAGCATGTTACGGTTCAGCAACATAAGATACAGTCGGTACACATCATAGCAGCAGGCAATCCCATCACCATTCATGCAAAAGCACTGGTAGATTGCTCGGGCGACAGCGTGATAAGCCAGGCCGCAAACCTGCCGCTCATCCGTAGCGAAAGCTACCAGGCAGCCGCACAGGTATTTACCATGCAGAGCGTAAATGCCGAAAGCGAGTTCAGGCTGGGCATGATCATGATGAAGGCGCTCAGGTCTGCCATCGATGCAGATCTGCTGGGCGATTTTTACGACCGGGTGTATATTGTACAGGGCTCACTGAAAAATAATGAAGTTACTTTAAAAATTGGCATACCACTCGCCGTTACCTATGCCCCCGGAAATTTACAGGAGCTGAGAATGGTGGCATATAGTTTTGTAAAGAACCTGGCCGCATTTCTTATTCAGCATGTGGAGGCATTTAAACATGCAAGCCTCAAACATATTGCGCCTGAAGTAGGCATTAGAACCGGGCAACGTAGCACCGGTAAATATTTGCTGATGGAAGAAGATGTGCTGAGCTGCAAAAAATTTGATACCGCCATTGCCAACGGCACCTGGCCCATTGAAATATGGGAGCAGAACCGGCGGGTGCGTATGAAATATTTTGCGCTGGATGATTTTTACCAGGTGCCGGCAGATTGCTTACAATCTAACACCCTCGATAACCTGTTTTTTGCCGGCCGCAATATTTCTGCAACAGATGGTGCCATTGCCAGTGCCCGGGTGATGGGCATTTGCCTGCAAACGGGTTATGCAGCCGGTTGCCTGGCGGCTGCAACTGCTAAAGACCTTTCCCTGATGGATACGATCCGGCAGATTCAAAACGAGCAATTATAAGTATTTTTGCGGCATGAGCACATGGCCGGTTTATGACATACTGAAAGACGCAGCCCTTCAATGGCCCGACAATCCCGCAATTCATGATGATCTTGGAACGATCAGTTTTCAGCAGCTTTACACTGAAGCAGAGCAACTGCGTTTGCAATTGACCAGGCTTGGGATAAAAGAAGGCATGGGCATTGGTGTAATGGCCGCCAACGGAAGAAATTTTATCATCGGCCTGTTTGCGGCTGTTGGAACTGGCGCTGCGGTTATGCCCATGTCGCCGCAATTGAAAGCAGCTGAAATTGACGATATGTTAGAACAGGCAAAACTGCATGCGATCATCGATGACCGGTCTTCGATACAGCCATTAAACAGCGTGGAGACCGTGATCCCCCTGCAGCAAGGTGCTTTTCGTTTTGCTTTTACTGATGTAGCAGCATCTGTTGCCTTTGCTCCCTTTGTACATCAGCCGGCATTTATACGTTTTACATCCGGCACTACGGGCAAATCAAAAGGTGTAATTGTTTCCCATCAATCAGTAATTGACAGGGTGATGGGTGCCAATAATGGTTTACAACTTGGGCCTGGCGATACTGTTATTTGGGTATTACCCATGGCCTATCACTTTATGGTATCCATTATTCTATATGTGAAGTTTGGTGCCGCCATAGCTGTTGCCAAAGATTTCCTGGCAAAGAATATTATGGAGATAACCAATAGACACAACGGTACATTATTGTATGCATCTCCTGTACAGATACGATTACTGGCCAATGATACAGGCTCAGAACAAATGCCTTCGTTAAAAAAAGTAATCTCTACTTCTGCAGCAATCGGGCTGGATGTTTGCAAGGCATTCAAGACAAGGTTCAATATTGATGTAAGCCAGGCTTATGGCATCATAGAGATCGGCTTGCCCATTCTCAACTTCATCAAATCGGCCGAACACCCCGAAGCTGTTGGTTATGCACAACCGGGTTACACGGCTGATATACTGGATGAAAATTACAACCCGCTGCCGGATGGACAGGTAGGTAATTTAGGCATCAAAGGGCCGGGCATGTTTGATGCCTACCTGTTGCCTCCCACCTTAAGTAAAGCCGTTTTACAAAACGGTTATTTTTTAACCGCTGATCTTGCTTCCAAAACCAATGATGGCTTGATAAAAGTAGAAGGCCGTTCCAAATCGGTGATCAACATTTCGGGATTAAAAGTATTTCCCGAAGAAGTGGAAGCCGTGCTGGAACTGATACCAGAAATTAAGCTGGCCCGGGTTGGCAGCAGTCCGCATCCCTTGCTTGGGCAGATCATTGAAGCAGAAGTTGTGTTACATGAAAACGCAAAAATTGATGTGGAAGATGTGCTTACCTATTGTAAGAAAAGACTTTCGGCTTTTAAAGC
>JBJTMN010000137.1:0-4670 GCA_046070545.1 Ferruginibacter sp. | reverse complement strand
GGATAATTTAATGCAGGATGATCCGGAATTAAGAAATTAACTTTTGCTTCTTCATCGGTGATGCGGTTGCGGCTGATATTAAAAGGATAAGGGGCTATTTTTGCTTTTACCGGGCCTATCTGGTTGCTGGTATTGTATTGTACCAGCAATACGCCGCCTTCTTTAACATACTGCATCAGGTCATCATATACATTGTTCATCCATTCATTGGTATTGTAGGCACGCACACCGGTTATAATGGCATCAAACTGTTTAAGGTTGGCAGCCTTCATATCATTTTCTTTAAGCGTTACCACTTTATACCCCATAGCTGTAAGGGCTTCCGGTATCTTATCGCCTGCACCGGGAATATAACCTACATAATTCCCTTCCACCTTCAGATCGATTTTTGAAAGTTTGGCGCTGGCTTCATGAAAGTAAACGATGGAAGGAATATGATCGTATTCAATATTTCTCCGGTACTGGTGGTAGGTATTCGCACCATCGCTTACCTGCAATTTTATTTCTTCCACATAATCGCCTTCAACCCCGTTAAATGTAAAAACGGAGGTTTCATTATTCACTTTGCTGCCGGCATTAGCCTTAATAGTAAAAGGATTGCTGTTGTTTTTTATCTTAGTGCTGGTTTGCTTGGTTACAGTATAATTGGTGGTTAAAGGCAGGTTGAATTTTACCTGCGCTCCGGCATCTACCGGTTTATTGTTAATACCCAGGAACACATGGCTGCTGTAATTCACTTCTGCCATTGGCAGGATGGTTACCGGCTGGTACAATTCCCCTTTTACAGGATCAGTATATTTATAACGGATGGGTTTTGTAAACTTAAATTCCTTCCCTTCTATCAGCATACTGAACACCACACTGAAAGGATCGCTTTCGCCTTTGCCGATCTGCTGCTGGTCTGTTACATTAAAACTTCCTTTCTCCATCGGGTTTTCGAGCCAGTAAGGTTGCGTGGGTTTTGCATTCTGTCTTACCAGCATAGCATAGGTCTTAACAGCATTTATATTTTTTTTGAGCTGGTCAAAGATCACATAGTCATCATTCAAATGGGCATCTGCACTTAAAATATTGGCACCGCTACGGTTGTTCACTACCAGGTTTATCTTCAGGCTGTCGCCCTGTACTGCATACTGTGTATTGGAAGTGGCTTCCATGAACAGGCCGCTGCAGTTTTGTATCAGGTCTTTTATTTCCTCCAGTTTTTTATTTTTCCAGTAATCGTCCGGTAATGCTTCAACCTGTTTATACAGGCCTACCAATTCCGGTAAAGATTTTTCCGGGTGTGACACATCAAAATTTGCCAGCAACTGGTTCACTATGTTTACAAAGCCTGCCTGGTTTAACCTGTTCCAGCTTACATCAATATCATCAAAGAGGTCTTTTGCCGGCGCAGACCCCTTGATCGTTTTTAAATACTCGGTTACACTGCCTCTTTGTGCCGGCACACCAAAGCCCTGGCTCTTGTGCTGACTGCGGCTTGCAGCTGCAATCTCGCCATAGCTTTTGCCCAGTATGGGGTTATAATCACCACACTCCATTTTAAACTGGTCATCGCTTTGTGTGTTGGTACTTCCAAAATTAAACGTGTTCCAGAGCAGCCGTTTTGCCTGCCATACCGATACATATTTTAACTGCTCCGGAAATTTTGTGGGATCGGCTGCTGCTTCAAATGCTTCACCGGCGAGTATTGCAGAAGCTGTGTGATGCCCATGCCCACCTTCCCCGGTTGTTGGAAACCTGGTGATGATCACATCCGGGCGAAACTTTCGTATCACCCAAACCACATCACTTAAAATTTTATCATGACCCCAGCATTTCATGGCTTCATCCGGACTTTTGCTGAACCCAAAATCAAAGGCACGGCTGAAGAACTGCTCGGCGCCATCTATACGGCGGGCAGCCAGTAATTCCTGGGTACGTATCAATCCCAGGTCTACACCCTGTTCATCCCCGATCAGGTTCTGGCCTCCATCGCCACGGGTTAAACTTAAATACCCGGTGCGATATAATTTTTCATTGGCCAGGTATGCAAGCAGCCTGGTGTTCTCATCATCCGGGTGGGCCGCAACATATAATACGGAACCCAGTACATTGAGTTTTTTCAGTTGCAACAGTATTTCTGCAGAGGTATATGTTCTGGGTGTTTGTGCGTTTGCTACGCAAACGAAAGCCACAAAAAAAAGTACCAAAATTTGCTTACGCAAATCAGGTTTGCCACAGAGGCACTGAAACACAGAAGTTAAGAATTTGGATACGTTTTGTTTGAAATAAATAATCAATATCATAATTTGTATTTTTCAGTGTTTCTGTGCCTCTGAGGCTAAATTTTATGTTGCCAAGCAACATTTAAAATACTACTCTTTTGATTTGAAGTTTTGAAGTGGCGAAATTTAAAATTAGTCCAACTTTACAACCTGATACTTTTAAATAATTAATTCCCTGAGCCAGATCTTCGTCTGCTATTCCTCCCTGCTTTGCTTTTACTTCTACAATCACTTTATCAAACACCACAAAGTCTGCATAGTATTTATGCTTTAAAATTATTTCTTTATAAGGTACCTGGTATTCATACTCTCTACTGAAAAGATAATCATTTACATTCAGCTCATGTTCCAATGCATCTTTATAAACTATCTCTAAAAACCCAGGTCCTAAAATTTTATGAACTTCAATAGCAAGCCCAATTATTTTTTCTGTTTCAACCTGCAAAGGATAGTCTGTTTGATTATCATAGTTCATCATAATAAATGAATTTCCCTGTTCTTTTCTGTGCTTCTGTGCCTCTGTGGCGATCCCTCATGTTGCAAAGCAACATCAGCTAATTCCCAACTAAAAAAACAGCGTTGGCCAGCAGCAGCTTTCCATTCTCCCAAAAATTTCTGAATATGGGATCATCGGCAAAGAAGACCACAGAACCGTTGCCCACAGGCAGTACGCCAATTACGGTACCATCTTTTATTTTTTCACGGGTTACACTGCCTACAAAACCGGCAGTTTGATTTTCTTTTTTGATGACTCCCACGTTCCATCCTTCTTTCATGAATTCGTACAGGTCGCCATTTTGTTTCAGCGAGTAATAATTATCACCATACCCAAATGCAAGCGGGTGTGAATTATCCATTTCCACTTTATAAATAGCACCGGGTATATTATTTACAATCCCATCACGCTCCCGGTTCTCGTAACGCTTCAATACATCATACATATCCTTGCTGTCTTTTTTATCCTCTTTCTTATCATCATCATCTGTCTTTTTTATTTTAAGCCCCCAATCCGTTTTGGCTATTTGTGAAGCTGCATTTTCCAGGGCGATGATCTTACCGCCCTGTTGTAACCATATTTTAATTTCAGCAGCTGCCTCTTTATCTTTTAAGAATGGGAAAGTACCATCTGGTAAAATAAGTACATCAATATTCTTTAATACACTTCCATCAATTTCATCGGCATTCATCACGCTGATGGGGTAATTCAACTGTTGCTCAAATAAATGCCATACCTCACCGGCTGCATTGGGGTTAACGCCTTTGCCTGTTGCCAATGCAACAACGGGCATTTTAACCAGGTGTACTTTTTCGCTGCCAAAATCAAAACCGGTTTCCATAAACCCGCCGCCAACGGTAGTTACAGTGGCATTAAAGGTTTGTGCCATACCGGCAAAACGCTCCAGTTTATCTTCGTTGCCTTTTTTAAGAACGATCAAAGTGCCTTTTGCAAAAGCCTTCCCTCCGTAAGTAAATTCCTTTTCAGCAAAGCGTACTTTGAATTTTTCATTCAAAAGGGCTGCCAGGAATTTTGCATCGGCCACTGCATTATAATTTACCAGGTAACCATACGCTGTTGCAGGTAACGCAGTATTTTTATTTTGAGCCACATAATTACCGGTAACCAGTTTTTCTTTCACCGCATACGTTTGTGTACCATAAACGAATGGTAAACTCCAGGCGGTAATATCGTATGTAACCGAATCGTTTAATTTAGACCTGGGTTCAAACAAAACCTTTACCAGGGAAGACTTAGGCTGGTAAGCAGAAACAGACAAAGCATTGGCAGCATTAAAGGATTCTTCTTTACCGGTAAAATAATTATACCCTTTTACCGCATTGGCATTTACACTGCTGTATCTGATCCCGTTCACATCAAAAAAGTTTCGCAATGCTTCCCGTTTGCCGGCATTGGACTCGGTGATCACATACGTTTTATATTCCCCTATTCCGTTATTATTTGCTTCATCAAAATATTTTTTAAACTCAGCCAGCAGTTTATCTGCGTTTTGAGATGCAGCTTCCAGTGTACTCATACTGGTAGTAAAATGATGGGCAATGCGGTCTTTTAAAGTAAGCGTATCTCCGTCATTGGTAACAACAGCCAGACCACCCTGGCTATGCCCTGCCTGTTCGTAGGTCATGCCAATAGCGCCGTTGTAGGTTGGGTATGTATCGCCATAAGAAGGATAAAAAAGATCGAATACTTCCCTGGTAAAATACAGCCAGCCATTGGCATCAAAATATCTTGCATGATTCTTTCCGATGGTATACTGAAAATCACGCTGCCATTTGGTGATCACTTCATGAAAAGGTTCGGCAGCGGGCGCAAAGAAATAAGGGTTGTTGTAATACTGTTCATGAAAATCGCAATGTATCTGTGGCATCCATTCATTATACTTTTTC
>JBJTMN010000136.1:0-2216 GCA_046070545.1 Ferruginibacter sp. | reverse complement strand
AATTGACGTACTGCTTGACCCTAACAAAGTACCGGAACAAATAAACTGGTCGGCTACGGACAGTACCGCTAATATGGTACAAAAAGCCAAGGCCATGAGCGTAGCTTTTTGGGATGGTGCTGATAAAACAGCTCTTCGTATAGACCTTTGGACCAAGGATATGATGGTAGATGAAATGGCCGACTTTTATTACCAGATGCTGATGAGCATGGCAGATACTTTCAAGCGTGCAACGCAGCAACAGGAAATGAGTGATGATATGAAAAAATTCGCCAAGGAATTCTTTGATAAATTCAGAGCGATACAGCTGAAGGAACAGAAATAAGGCGACATTGGTCATTGGTCAATAGTCATTGGTGAGGTTCTAAATTAAAAACCAATCAAATGACGAATGACTTATTGACCAATGACCAGATTCTTCTTAAAATAACTAAAAGATACAACCATGAGTTTAGAACAACAGATCATGACCGAAATGAAAGAAGCCATGAAAGCCAAGAACGAAGGTGTTTTGCGTGCGTTGCGTGGTATTAAGGCCGAGATCATTAAAGCCAAAACAGACCCGGGCGCCGGCGGCGAAATTGATGAAGCTACCGAGCAGAAATTTTTACAGAAAATGATGAAACAGCGCAGGGATTCACTCGAGATTTTTGTAACCCAGGGACGTGAAGACCTGGCTGCAAAAGAAAGAGAAGAAATGGCTGTTATTGAAAAGTTTTTGCCTAAACAATTAGATGAAGCTGAACTGAAAGAAATAATAAAAGGCATTATAGCACAAACCGGTGCCTCATCTCCTGCCGACATGGGTAAAGTAATGGGTGTTGCCAGCAAACAACTGGCCGGCAAAGCCGATGGTAAAGTGATCAGCGGAATTGTTAAAGAACTTTTAGCGAAATAGGAATTACGAGTGAGGAATTAGGAATTGAAGATCCTGCAGTAGTTCATAAAATAAAACTGACTTTATTAAAAATCATTCCTAATTCCTACTTTTCCATTCCTGATTCTAAAACATGCTGATAGATTTCACTTTTGCGGCACTCCTGATTTTAGCGATTATAAAAGGCTACCAGAAAGGGTTCATTATTGCCATCTTTTCTATCATTGCATTTATTATCGGCCTTGCCGCTGCATTAAAACTATCCACTGCAGTAGCGGGATATTTAAAAGAAAGTATCAGCATTTCGGCCAAATGGCTGCCATTCATAGCATTTGCCCTGGTATTTTTTTTGGTGATCATCCTGGTAAGGCTTGGTGCAACACTGATCGAAAAAACTTTCCAGGCAGTTTTGCTTGGCTGGCTCAACCGCATTGGTGGAATACTGTTATATGCTGTTCTTTACATGATCATCCAGAGTATTTTTATTTTTTATGCAGAAAAGCTGCAATTATTACAACCGGAAGCTATTAAAAGCTCGCAGACCTATCATTTTATACAACCCTGGGGACCTAAAGTAATGGACAATTTTGGAAGGCTGATACCGTTTTTTAAAGATATGTTCACCGAATTGGGCGATTTTTTTAATTCGTTATCAAACAAAATTCAGCATTAATTTCAACCATTATCTTATTTAGCGTAATTTTAGCCCTGATCGGCGATTTAATATGCTGATAATATTTGATTATGGCTCATTTCATAACTTTAAGATTGAGATAGCGGTTTATATTAAACAATTTGCAATTACGGATGAGTTACGAAATTAAAATAGACGGGAAATTTAAATTTATAGAAGAGGGCGAAGGCGAACCCCTGTTGTTACTGCATGGTTTATTCGGGGCTTTAAGCAATTTTCAGTTCCTGATCGAGTATTTTCGCAAATCAAACAAAGTGATCGTTCCGCTTTTGCCTTTACTGGAACTGGATCTCCTGCACACATCTGTAGGGGGACTTCAGAAATTCGTACATCGTTTTATTGAGCACAGAAACCTGAACAATATTCACCTGCTGGGCAATTCGCTGGGTGGCCATGTGGCGCTGGTACATGTTTTAAAACAACCCGAACGCATTAAATCCATCATACTTACAGGAAGCTCGGGCTTATTTGAAAATGGTATGGGCGATACGTATCCCAAACGTGGTGATAAGGAATACATCCGTAAAAAGACCGAACTTACTTTTTACGATCCGGCCATGGCCACCGAAGAACTGGTGAACGAAGTGTTTGAGATCACCAACAATCGTATGAAGGTGATCAAGATCATTGCCCTGGCCAAAAGCG
>JBJTMN010000135.1:0-9405 GCA_046070545.1 Ferruginibacter sp. | reverse complement strand
GATCCAACAGAAGTGGAAGCCGGAAAATTTAACCTGAATTTTGTAAAGCTGGACGGTAATGTAGGCTGTATGGTAAATGGTGCCGGGCTTGCAATGGCCACGATGGACATGATCAAATTAAGCGGCGGTGAACCTGCTAACTTTTTGGATGTGGGCGGTACTGCCAATGCACAAACTGTTGAAGCCGGTTTCAGGATCATTTTAAAAGACCCGAAAGTAAAAGCGATACTGATCAATATCTTTGGTGGTATTGTACGCTGCGACAGGGTTGCACAAGGTGTTATAGATGCTTACCAGTCTATTGGTAATATCAACATACCTATTATAGTAAGGCTGCAGGGCACCAATGCTGATATAGCTAAAAAACTGATCGATGAAAGCGGGCTGAAAGTACAAAGCGCTATACAGCTAAGTGAAGCTGCAGAACTGGTAAATAAAGCAGTGGCATAATTATTACATAAAATAAAATGATATCAAAGAAGCATAGTTAAACACTATGCTTCTTTTGCATATTAACATCCCGGTTTTATATAATTCCCATATTTCTTCGCATTTCGCTCTATACACAGGCTTGTCTGTAAACCTGGCAGGTATCAAATTCATTCTGGCATTATTCTTGACTTACTGGTACATACAGCAATTATTTTACGAAACAATAAAACTATCTACATCATGAAAACAAAATTCTTATTTCTATTTAGCCTGGTGATGATAGGGTTATCCCTTTCCAGCGAGGCACAAAAAAGAAAACATTATTACAAGCATGGTAAAAAGCATTACTATGCAACACATACGAGGTATCTGCCTGCACCGCCAAGGCCCCGGACTGTTGTGTTACCACCGCCTCCACGCCCGGTAATAGTATTGCCGCCACCGCCGCCGGCTCCTCCACGTCCAGGGATACGTCATTAATAACAATAAGCGTTTACGACAATACGATCATAAAAATCCGATAATTAAAAAAATCCGCAGAAGCTGCGGATTTTTTTAATTGCACAGATCATCAAGTGCAGATTAATTGCTTATTTTACTGCTACAAACTGCCCAAAAATATGCTTGAGTTAAACTTCACTCCTTTTCCTGAAATTAAAACTGAAAGATTACTGCTCAGAAAAATGACGGATGGCGATGCGCCCGAAATATTATTCCTGCGCTCAGATGAAACAGTGATGAAGTATATTGACCGTGAAAGGCCACAATCGAAGGAGGAAGCGCTTGCTTTTATTCAACTGGTAAATACTAATATTGATAAGAACGAAGCCATTATGTGGGCCATTGCATTAAAGGAAAAACCCGGTACTTTGATAGGAAATATTGGTTTCTGGAGGATCATCAGCCAGCACTTCAGATCAGAGATAGGCTACATGCTGCACCCTGATTTCTGGGGCAAAGGAATTATGAAGGAAGCCTTACTGGCTGCAGCAGATTATGGGTTCAATAAAATGAAACTGCACAGCATTGAAGCACATATCAATCCCGACAATGCGGCATCGGGTAAAGTACTTGAAAAAGCAGGGTTCGTAAGGGAAGCCTATTTTAAAGAAGATACTTTTTCTAAGGGTAAGTTCATTGATACGGCAATCTATTCGTTACTAAATAAATAACCCGGCTGTAAAACAACCGGGCTATCATTCATTATTACTCTTAAAACTAACACTTACATTTTCGGTAACAGTACATGGTCAACTACATGTATTACACCATTACTTTGGTTTACATCCTTAATAGTTACATAAGCAACTCCCCCGCTTTCATCTTTAACAGCAATCTTTTTGCCTTCCATATATATCCACAGGTTTTTACCGGCAACAGTTTTCAGATCAGCTTTACCATTTCCGTCTTTGATCAATTTTGCCAGGTCCGAAGCGTTGTATTTACCCGCAACAACATGGTACGTTAATACTGTTGTAAGTGCAGGTTTGTTTTCTTTCTTCAATAAATTATCCACTGTACCGGCGGGCAACATTTCAAAAGCTTTATTGGTTGGTGCAAAAACAGTAAAAGGACCTGCACTTTGCAAAGTCTCTACCAGCCCGGCAGCTTTTACGGCAGCAACCAGTGTAGTATGGTCTTTACTGTTAACTGCGTTTTCAACAATGTTTTTGGATGGGTACATCGGGGCTCCGCCTACGGTAACTGTTTTCTCTGATTGTGCATAGGATGCATTTACGAACATAGCTGCAGCAGCAACGAAAAGGAATTTTTTGATCTGTTTCATAATGTAGCTTTTATTTTTAAAAATGATTTCTACATCATGTACGGCAGATGAAAAGGGTTGGATTTATTTTTCACTTTTTTATTTCCAGAGTCACACAAAAAAAAACAGGCTGTTCTTCAATAGCCTGTTTCAGGAAATAAGTATAAAAAATCAGAAGGATTATAATTTTCCCATTACCTTTACTTTGGTCGGTACGGGTTTTTCCGGTCCAGCATCCTCCAGCGAAACTGCAAAGGCCTGGGCACTGCCAAAACTCTTCATCTTTTGTACATGAATGGTTTTGCCATTGATTTCGGTGGTTATAATACCCCCGTTCACAGGCTTGCCATCCACAATTGCCCAAAACTGGTATTGCTTGCCGGCGGGCGCTTTTGGCAGGTTGGAAGGATCTATATACACTTCCTTGGTATTCTGCATCCAGTATATCCTGGCTGCAGCATCGGGTACATCCGGCATGGGAGCCAGCGAAACAGGCATGGCGTTTTTATTGGTCATTACACCCATATCCTGGTTCATATTATCAGCCAGTTCCTTTTGTTCCTGCAATGCTGTTTGTGCAGATGCCAGTTCTTTATTGACCGATTGATATTTATTATAGAAAGTATAATTCAGTATTGCGCTTCCGATCAGTAAAACAATACTGGCGGCTGCGGCATATTTCCATACAGGCGAAATTGAGTAAACTTTTGCTGATGTATTACCCGTTGCGTCTAAGTGAACAACAGGCGCTGCTTTTTCATTGTTGATAGAAGCAAAAAGTTTTTCTTTTACAGATGCATTGGGTACAACAGCATGTGCCTGCGCATAGCTCTCCAGGCCGGATTGAATTGCCTCAATTTCAGCTGCTACTTCAGGATATTGCTGAGCCCATTGAACAACTTCTGCTGTTTCTGCAGCCGAAGTAAGCCCTGTGCAATAAAGCTCCAGTATGCCTGATGATATGATCTCCTGTGCGTTCAACTCAATTATATTGTAACATTTTTCTTAATTCAATGATAGCCGCCCTCATTCTCGTTTTCACAGTTCCCAGTGGTATTCCCAGCTCTTTCGATATCTCGTCCTGGGTAAAACCGTTAAAATAAGCCAGGTCTATGATACTTCGCTGCTCCGGTTTCAGGTTGGCCAGTTGCTTTCTGATGCCCATCGCATCAAAACGCTCCGCTATTTTGCCGTCATCCGACAAATTACCTACGGAATTTTCATCACTGGAGATTTTAGCCTGCTTCTTGTAACCTTTGCTTCGTAATGTATCAATAGTAAGATTTCTTGTAATGTTCAGCATCCAGGTAAACAAGCGGCCCTTGCCGGTATCATAGCTTGAAAAATTATTCCATATCTTAACAAAAGCTTCCTGTAAAATGTCTTCGGCCAGTTCCCTGTCTTCAACCATACGATAAATAATACCATTCAAAGCTGCAGCATAATTATCGTAGAGATATGAAAATGCCTGTTGATCCTGGTTTTGCAGGCGCAATACCAGCTCTTCTTCACTATATTTTATTGTATCAGGCAAGTTTCTGTTGTTGTATGATTCCCGAAAATAATTGATTTTTTCTAAATGATATTAACTAAATGATTTATTCTGCACAAACATTACAAGCCGGTTAACACCGGAATATTAATCTTGTTCAATCTTTTAATAACTTGTGCAGGTTATTATGAACATTAATTTAAAAAATGCAGGAACTTACCATCAGAACCATCCAACCGGCAGACAATAAAATACTGGCAACAATTATCAGAAAAAGCCTGGAAGAATTTAAAGCCAACAAGCCCGGAACTGTTTATTTTGATGACTCAACAGATCATTTATCAGATGTTTTTAAAACAGCAGGCAGTATTTACTTTGTAGCAGAACTGGAAGGAACCATATTGGGTGGCGGCGGCATTTACCCCACTGCAAACCTGGATGCAGGCACCTGCGAACTGGTTAAACTTTACCTGTCTGCAAATGCAAGAGGCAAGGGTGTTGGAAAAATACTGATGGAAAAATGCATATCCGCTGCCAGGGACATGGGCTATAAAAAAATCTACCTGGAAACTATGCCCGAATTAACGATCGCCATACCGCTGTATGAGAAATTTGGCTTTGGTTATTTACCATCGGCACAAGGCTGCAGTGGCCATACTGGTTGCGATGTCTGGATGATCAAGGATTTGTATTAATTGATTTGCACCACCTGTACTTCATACACCGGGTTAAACAAATACAGCTTCCCTGTTTTTACTTCCAGGCATTTAAACCGCTTTCTAACTTTCTCCCCTTTCTTAAAAATACGGCCGCCTTTGATCACAAATAATGCGCCTTCGGGTAATTGTTCTACCAAATGCACACCAGCGGGCTTTTCATCGTACTGGTGCAGTACCCGTAAAAGCTTTTCATCACCGCAACTGCTGGCTGCAGGGTTTTTCAGCGTGTTCAGTAAAACCTTTTCAATAGCTGTGGGAAATATTTTTTTCAGTAAGAATTTGGCCAGTATTTTACCAAACTCATCTTTCCACTCCCGGCCATGAGCCTGCACACGATGTCCATATTTTTCGTAAGTAAAAAGATGGGCCAGCTCATGCAACAGTGTTATCAGGAAAGCATATTTATTGAGGTTGCCGTTAACACTGATGCGGTGATTTTTATCTGTATGTGCATGGCGGTAATCGCCCAGGATACTTTCTCTTTTTCGGGTTATTGTCAGATGTACCTTATAATGCTGCAGGTAGAAGACCACATCGTCAAAACTTCCGGTTGGTAAATAATCCTGCAGCTGTAAAAGCGGGGCTTCCTGCTTAGACATTTTTTGTTTTGTTCAGTTTCATGATGGTTCTTACTTCTACCACCAGGTAAACAATATAAATAACCATGGAGATATATACAGCCGGCTTGTTAAAAGCATCCTTGCTGATAAAATAATAACCAACTACCCCAACAACACAGGCAAACATTTTAATGATCATGCCGCTTATTACAGTGCGGATAAAAACATTGGGATTGCTGTTGTACATGGCAACGTACTGCATACGAAAAACAAACAGGCTCACTAAAAAGAACAGGCAGTTACCACCCATTACCACCATATAATTGATCCCTTTATCCGTCAACAAAAGATTGCCCGCAATACAAAGCACGGTTAAAACCAAAAATGTAACAAATAAAGGAAGTACTGATCTGAAACTAAAGTTCATTAAATTATTTTTATTGATTTATGGCGCTTGCCACTTCTTTTTTAAGTTCTACCACATTGGCGCCCATATGGCAATTACCATTGAATACGGCAGTAGGTTCTACCTGCAATTTTCCGGCATAAATATCACCGTTCACCTGGGTTTTGCCATGCAGGAATAAAAGCTCCTGCACTTTGATGGTTCCGGTTACATGCCCCATGATATCAGCCTGGAACCCCTCAATATCTCCTTCCACAACACCATCTGCCCCTATGATTATTTTTGCTTTCCCTTTCAGGTTGCCTTTTAAAGTACCGTCAATACGAATATCTCCGTTACTTTCCAGGTCGCCCGCAATGGTGGTGCCGGCACCAATCAAAGTACTTGCATTACCAGGGGCTGCGTCAAAAGATGATTTGGATTTTGAATTGAACATATAGCAGGTTTTAATTTACTGAATAAAATTACTCATTTACATTTTCAGGTTTTGGCAGGTCCAGTTTATTGGTATCCAAAACAGGGAGTTTACCTTTCAATACCTTCTGCAGGTCATCATAAAACCGTTGATTATCCCGCAATGCTTTTTCAACTGAATCAGTTCTATAGGTGAGAATTTCATACTGTTTCCGCTGTTTGGCATCTCCATATCCGGCACCCGGTAAGTAATATTTTAGAGGGGTAAAAACAAGCAGTGCAATGATCAACCCCAGCAAAACAACAAATACAGTACTTAAGAAAATATAAACGCTCAAACGGCTAAGTTTAAACTTAACCACCTCCTCATAAGTATCTTCATTCATAACCACCAGCCTGTAACGGTTTTGTAACCGTTTTAGCGTACTGTTGGCATCAAGTTTGGCCATATTTTTTTGTTGAAGGTTAAAATTAAGAAATGCAGGCCAAAAAGCAATCCAAAAAGGCTAAAAGACCAATATTGGACTTATACAAACTTATTGAACTTTGAGACCCTTGCGGACTATTCTTTGCAATATGAACACGTAATAAAACAGCTTTATTTTTTGTGCTCCCCAGCCTATCTGGCAATAAGCTCTTAAATATTTATTAAACTAAATTAAATCGGGGTCATTATAAGCTGTTTTTACCAAAAATAACCGATATTTAGCCCCACTATTCAACCTTTTTGATTCATGCTGAAGAGAACTAAAAGCCCGTTATTTATTATTTTGATATTGTGTGGATTTTGTATTTCCGCATTGGCTCAGCCCACCTGGACCATTGACCCCTTTGGCAAGGAAAAAAAACCTGAAAAATTCGAGAACAGGAAACTGGGATCTGAAAAAACAGCCGATAAAAAATTTACAGTGGTAAGAAACGCTTACCAGAATAATATTACCCACTACAATTATTACTTTAACGCCAATAACCGGGTGAATGCTGTTATTGAACGTGCCAAGCTTTCGCTGAAAGATGACTATACAAACCTGCTGGCTTTTTACCCTTACACACTCGAAAACACCGCTTCACAGAAAACACAGCTCGATTCAGTGATCTATGGTTCTACAGCCGGTATTTTATTACACGACCTGCGTAATGACTGGATCGATAATATGTACATGCTGATTGGCAAAGCATACTATTTCCGTAAAGATTTTGATTCTGCCTTAATGACCTTTCAGTTCATCAATTATAATCTTTTTCCACGCAAAAGAAAAAATGATGATGATGACCGCATTGTGGGCTCAAACTCCATATCAATTGCCAGTAAAGAGAAACGAAATATTTTACAAAAACTTACTGCCTTGCCCCCAAGCAGGAATGATGCTATTCTATGGCTTGCACGCACTTTAATAGAACAGAATGAATTTGCAGAATCAGGCAGTCTTATCAATACGTTGCAGGTTGATCCTAATTTACCCAAAAGACTGCGTAACGACCTGGATGAAGTAGCCGCCTATTGGTTTTTCAAACAAGGTATTTTCGACAGTACTGCTACACATCTTGAAAAAGCGCTCAGCACTGCTGACAGCAAACAGGACAAATCCCGCTGGGAGTTTTTACTGGGACAACTGTATGAAAGGAACGGCAATTTTGATAAAGCATCTTCTTATTACGACAAAGCATCCAAGCATACTGTAGATCCGCTGATGGATATACATGCCAGGCTCAACGATGCAAAAATGCTGAGAACAAGCGGCAACCCGAAAGAACTGGACAAGGCCATTGATAACCTTTCAAAAATGGGCCGGCGTGATAAGTATGAAGCCTATCGTGATATTGTGTATTATTCTGCGGGAGACCTTTCGCTTCAAAAACCTGATACCAATGCTGCCATTGCCTTTTTCCAGAAAAGCCTTAAATATAACCAGGACAATATCAATTACAAGAACAGGGCCTTTCTTAAGTTAGGTGATATCGCTTACAGCCGTAAACAATACCGGCTTGCCGCTGCCATGTACGACAGCCTGCAATCGGGTGGTTCCGATTCTGTTTTAAACTTACAGATATCCCTGATACAGGGCAGAAAAGAAGCGTTGATCAAAATAGCGACTGCCATCAGTATTATTGAAAAAGAAGACAGTGTTCAAAGAATTGCTTTAATGCCGGCTGCCGAAAGAGATGATTACATCAAGAAAATAGTACGCAGGTTACGTAAAGAAAAAGGTTATAAAGATGAGGGTGGTAGTGGATTTGCAGATAACTCACCCTTTGCTAATAACAATAACCAGCCGGTAGATCTTTTTGAAAAGAATAATACAAAAGGTGAATGGTATTTTAATAACAATTCTCTTAAATCAAGAGGATTCAATGAATTTAAAACCAAATGGGGAGCCAGGAACAATGTAGATAACTGGCGCCGCAAAGCCGATGCCCAAACTGTTATAAATCCGACAAAACCAGTTGCGGGCGGAGATAACAAGAATGGAAAAGACGGAGGAAAACCAGGCGCAAAGAATGCCGGTGCTACCCCTGCCGAGGATATCAGTTACGAATCACTTATCAAGGATGTTCCTTTAACAGAGGAAAAGCTTGCAGCAAGCAATGATGCTATTGCTGAAAATATGATCGTACTTGCCAAAGCTTACCAGAATGACCTGGAAGAATACCAGATGGCTGCAGATACGTATGAAGACTACCTGAAACGCTTTCCAAACCGCCTGCTGGAAGGTGAAGTATATCTTAACCTTTATTTCTGTTATACTAAACTGGGATTGAAAGATAAAGCTGCACATTATAAAGACCTGCTCAATAACAATTTTGCCAATACAGTTTCCGGTAAAAAACTGAACAACCCTTCCGGGGCAGATCCAAAAGGAAAGAATCCGGAGGCAACCAAACTGTACGAAGAGATCTATAATCTGTTCATAGAAGGTAATTTTGAAAAAGCTGTGGCAGAAAAGAAAAAGGCCGACAGTTTGTATGGTGTAACATACTGGACACCACAGTTGCTGTATATTGAAGCATTGCAAAATGTGAAGAACAGGAATGACAGTGCCGCTATTCAGGGATTACAACTGATCATCAATAACAATCCGGCATCTCCGCTTAAACAAAAGGCCGAGACCATGATCGATGTATTGAAGAGAAGGGCAGAAATTGAAAAATACCTGACCAACCTGGAAGTGACCAGGGCACAGGAAAATCAATTGTCAGCGCCTGTAACACCTCCGCCAGCAGTTAATAAACCAGTTGCTCCCCCTGTTGTAAAAGATACTGTAGCTAAAGCACCTGCCCCGTTAACGAGCGGGCCCTTTGTGATGGCTGTTAATGCTCCTCATCATGTAATTATGATCCTGAATAAGGTTGACCAGGTATATACAAGTGAAGCCAGGAACGCACTCATCAGGTATACCAAAGAGAATTTTTACGGGCAGCCCATCAACATCAATAAAGATGTACTGGATGCAGACAATAATTTACTGGTCATTACTTCGTTTCCGGATGCAGCAGCGGCCATGGTCTATTACAATAAAATAAAGAAAGATGCTGCTGCTGAAATTTCCTGGCTACCGGCCAACAAGTATTCATTTTTAATTATTACAGAAGCAAATCTGCAATTACTTAAAACCAAT
>JBJTMN010000134.1:0-15193 GCA_046070545.1 Ferruginibacter sp. | reverse complement strand
CCCATTCCTGTGCAAATCCCTTTTAGTGAAACGGGTTTATTTTCAGTCAAACCTGGCTTGTCTTCCTCCAGGGTGCAATTAACGAAAGCTCCTTCCTCATTGGTTTGCAGCATCACAATAACCTGGTTTTGCTGGTTTTTTGATATCTTTTTTATGATACCTGAAACTTCCAGCACCTTATCTGCATAGTTCTTCTTTGCCTGAACAGAATCTTTCAAAAAAG
The DNA here is from genome assembly GCA_046070545.1 of Ferruginibacter sp. GTDB lineage: Bacteria > Bacteroidota > Bacteroidia > Chitinophagales > Chitinophagaceae > Ferruginibacter. Next base: position 14,970 of record JBJTMN010000134.1, on the reverse strand, counting down.
ACTGGTACAAAGTTGCCGCTTCAATTTTTGCAGCGGCCGAACTTTTTATATTAACCGGCCCTTTGTTGTACATATAATAGCCTGTTACCCCTGCAATTATTGCAACGGCCAACAGGAAAACCAGGATATATTTTTTTCGTACTGTCAAGTGCTTATAAAGATAGAATTGTTATTACGAATTATCCATATCGGCGCACCGGAAAGGTAAAACCAGTAACTGAACGGGTATTTTTGGGAACTGAACAGGAAAATGAAAGCTTAGTGGCCACTAACAATAAAATTTTCAACAGGTATGCGGTTGCTGATACTTTTTGCCAAAGTCATCTCATCAGCATATTCAAGTTCACCGCCAAAAGCTATACCACGGGCAATGCTGGTAATTTTAACCGGCTTGTCCTTGATTTTTTTGCTGATATAGTAGATGGTGGTATCTCCCTGTATGGTTGGACTGAGTGCAAAAATAATTTCTTCAACATCTTCTTTTGTAAAACGCTCAACCAGTGCATCAATGGTTAACTGGTCGGGGCCAATGCCATCCAGCGGAGAAATAACGCCACCCAGCACATGGTATATGCCATTGAACTGCTGTGTACTTTCAATAGCAATTACATCCCGTATATTTTCAACTACACAAATGATCTCCTGCTTGCGCATGGTATTACTGCAGATATTGCAAAGGTCTTTGTCTGATATATTATAACAGCGGCTGCAGAATTTTATTTCGTTGCGCATGCGTGCAATGGTTTCGCTGAACTGGCTTACTTCTCCGGCATCCTGTTTGATGAGGTGCAGCACCAAACGCAGCGCTGTTTTTTTTCCGATACCCGGCAGTCTGGCAAATTCATTCACAGCATTTTCCAAAAGAGAAGAAGAGAAAATCATAGCGCAAATATAATTGATAATGATGTAATGGATAATTGATAATGCCCTACGTGCGTGCTGTATGTTAAAAATGCAGATGCTGTGAGTTGAACAAATTATCCATTATCCATTAAAAAATTATCCACTAAAGTTTAATATCCCGTTCGTTATCCCAGTTAGCCCTTATGGATAATTTTTCTTTGAGGGTAATTGCTTTTTCGGGCTGCATCTTTTTAGAATAATTCCCGGTGTCCCATTTGCCATTGTTGTTACTATCGAACAAAATACGGATCTCGTATTCGCCCGGGTTTACGAATTTACTGCTCCATTCCAATGATGTAAGCGGGTAACTGTTTTTAACTTCATCTCCCTGTACCAGCTGAAGCACGGGGTGTTTGCCAAGGTCCAGGTTACTGAAACGCAGCACTACATTGCCATAATCTGATTGTTGTTTAGTACTGAAACGAATGGTATCTGCTTTAGCCAGGTGGTTATTGGCCGAATCAGAAATTGCCAGTGTATCCATGATAAGGCGGTAACCGGCGGCTTCCTGCCATTTAACAGATAAAGATATTTTGGTTCTTGTGCTGTCAATCGTCCAGGCCGGTGCCTGTACCGGCTTGTAGTTGGTATCTCTTAAAATTAATTTTGATGCATCAAAGTTTTTGAGCGGGTTATTAAAAAGCAGTTCCAGCGGGCTTAGCAGGTCCTGCGCCGGCGAGCTGTTGGTTGTTAAAGAGTATAACAATCTTTTATTAGGAACCTTCTTTGCTGTTTTTGAAGCATTGCTTTCTTTTTCCAGAGCTGATGCATATAAAATAACCGGATCCGTTTTTTCAGAAACCGTTACTGCCCCATCGGCAAAAGCGAATAATTCTTTTTTTGAGTTATAGTTTTTATTGCCATCACCATCCTTTAAGGCATAAATATTGAACCTGCCTGCCGGTAAATTAATGAAGGTAAAACTTCCGTCACCACTCAGTTTTGCAACGTAATCTGGTTTTCTTTTTTGCACAGCAGAGTCATCAGCATTGCGGTAAAGCAAGGCAAGTAATGTACTGTCTGTTTTACCGGTTTCGGCTATAACCACTTTGCCGGAAAGTATGAAGCTGTCTATCTGGTTCCCGGTAGAAAAAACGTATACAAAATCCTTTAAAGGATTGCCTTCATTATTGTCTACAATAGCATTGCCCAAATTGATACTGTAGGTTGTGTTGGGTAATAAAGTATCCTTCAGTTTTACAGTAACTGCTTTTAATTTAAAATCGATAGAAGGCTGTTTTTTAGGTAGCGGGGAGATGAGCACATTGGTTTGAGGTTCTTTCAAATCGACATACTCGTTAAATGTGAGTGTGATCTTATTGCCGGTAACCCGTGTGCTGTTAAGTTTTGGCGAAGCACCTGTAAGCCTGGGAGGAATACTGTCTCTTGGCCCGCCTGTGGGCATGCCTATTTGCCCGCAGCCCGTATTGCCGATTGCAAGTATGTATAGCAGCGAAACAATAAAAATGGTAAACAGTATATGTGTTGATCTCATCAATGGTAATTAAAATACAAACTTAACTTCTTTGGCTTGTTTAGAAATCATAAAAATTCCTAAAACTATCAGGCATCGTTTTCATCTTCCAGGTCATGTAAAGCTACCGCCAGCTTATTATTCTTCACAAAATTGCACCAATGACAGTCTTCTTTTCCGCAGCCTGTATAAAAGTCACGGGCCTGAATTTTATGCCAGGTATCGGTTAACTGTTGTTTTACCGTTTCAATATCCTGCGGGTTGATCACAATCTTTTCCTTACGGTATTCGCCCTGTTTATCGGGCTCCACAAAATCAAATTCGGTACTGATGACCTTCCATTCTTTTTGTTCGTAATTATCAACCAGAATTTTATAAAAGACAGCCTGTCGCCAGTAATCGCCGCCATTAGGGTCTTTGTCAGAAGGTGGTTTCATCTTGGGTAAGGCATTGTCAATATTGCCCGATTTGTAATCAACCACATTCACTTCCTTACCATTGAACTCCAGCTTATCCAGCTTGCCTTTTAATGGTACGCCGTTCACTACAATGCCTCGTATATTGCGTTCAACGGCAACAACCTTATTCCAGGTATTGATGTATTTATCGTAGTAGTTGCGTAAAACTTCATCACCGTATTCCATACGCCTGTCAAATGCTTCTTTGGTAAAATTCTCCCGGTGTTTATTCATGTACCAGTTAAAATCGGCAACCATTTCATCCTTAGATGGGAATGCATCCTTACCACTATCCTGCATTTTTCTGAAGAGTTTTTCAACAGCATGATGTATGGCGCTGCCAAATTCAAGCGACTCGCTTTTGCCCGACGGTATGCGGATGAGGTTCTTGTAATAAAATCCCAACGGGCAATCCAGGTAAGCATTCAGGGCTGTAACATTCATCACAAACTTATCCAGTATGCCGCTGATGAAATCTTCTTCGGCCTGTTCAATTTCGGGTGCCTGTGCGTTAAAGTGTAATATTTCGTATTCAACCTGTTGCTCTTCTGTCAATATTATTTTCTCAACCGGCAAATGATGCTCTTCCTGAATTTCGGCAATAAACATAGATGGTTCCAGTTCTTTTCCATCATTTTTAAATTTTGCATAAGAAATATACAAATGTTTTTCAGCCCGTGTCAATGCTACGTAAAACAGGCGGCGTAATTCTTCATCATCTGCCGGTGTTGGCTGCGAGGTAAACATGGTATCCGGGAATTTATAACCACCTCCGGGCTTGCGTTTCTTTTCCCAGAAGGAAGCATTGGCACCGGCGAAGAAAACATATTCAAACTCTAATCCCTTACTGCCATGGGTGGTTAGCAGGTTTACTCCTTTATCAGTGCCTGCTACTTTAATCATCGGTAATGCAATACCTTCTTTTTGCATCAGGTCAAAAATGCTTATAAGTGCAGACAGGTTTAAAAGCGGATTACGGCTGGTTTCATCTTTAACAAAATCAAATAAAGCGGTAAGTAATTGTATCAGCGCTATTTTATCGTCGCTTTGCATGATATAATTTAAAACACCCGCATTCTGAATGATATGCTCAAACAATTGTTGCAGCGTGATGTTGGATACATCGGCGATCAGCTGCTCTATCATAAAGCTGAATTGCTTCAACCCATCATGCATGCCGGTATCAAACAGGTCTTTTGCCGGCCTGTTTGCCTTATCTGATAAAAGTTTACGAATGGAAGTCTGCTCTCCTTTATATTTCAGCGTATTGGTCTCTACTGTAAGCTTAGCTATTTCTATCGGTGGTATCTTATAAAAATCAAAATGCAGTATTTCAAAGAGCATTTCATCGCCGCCATAAGGCGTGTCGTGTTCTGCATTCAGGTAGCGCAGCAGCTGTACAATCTTATTGCCAAAGGGATGCGTTAATACATCAATGCTGCGTTTGCTGTAAAACGGAATTTGTTTAAGCCTGAAATAAGTTGCCAGCTCTTCGCCATATTTGTTTTCTTTATAAATGATGGCGATCCTGCCGGGTTCAATATTTTGTTTTAGTAACTCAGAAACACGATTGGTAATATCGGCCATTTCATCCCTGGCTGTATTGTATTCGTGTAAGGCCGGTTTATCCGTTAATCCGTTAATCCGTAAATTGGAAGAGACCAGTTCCTTGCTAAGCCCGTCGATCTGCTTAACCAATCTTTCTTCGTTTCTGTTAATAAGCGTTTTGGAAATATCCAGGATGGGTTGTGTGCTTCGGTAATTGCTGGTTAATACAACGGTCATCAGGTCTTTGGTGTAGCGGTTTGCAAACTCCAGCATGTTCGCCACATTCGCTCCCTGGAACCGGTAGATACTCTGGTCATCATCACCCACTACAAACACATTGGGCTTATCCCAATAATTGATCAGAAGCTGCACCAGCTTGTTCTGTGTGCCGCTGGTATCCTGGTATTCATCTACCAGCAGGTATTGGAATTTCTCCTGGTAGTTGGCGAGTATATTCTTATTCTCTTCAAATACATTGATCACCCAGTTGATCATGTCATCAAAATCGTAACGGTTCCTTCTGCGCATCAGGTTTTGAAAATTATCAAACTCATTTACCGCAGCCCGCAGTTTTTCCATCTTTTCTTTTTCCTCTTCTATCTTATCGGTGCGTACATCGCCTTTCTTAAATTCTTTTACGGCACGTTTGGCAATGTATTCATCGCGATTGGGCAGGTCGTTTATGTAAGCGTCAATTTTTTCATTGATCAATGCGGGTGTCCAGCCTTCCCGTTTCATGCTGCTGAATAAATTGCGCAGGTTATTGATCTCGTAATACACATCGCCGCGGTATCTTTTTAAAGGATGGCCTTTTGGAAAAGCATCTATCAGTTGTTTAAAAAGTTCAATGCTTTCCAACTCCGATACAGCATCCAGTGAATTCTTTTCGAACAGGTTCAGGTTATCCTGTATTACATCATTACAAAAAGCATGAAAAGTGTAAATGTTTACTTTATAAGCATCCGCACCAATGAACTGCTGCAAACGCCTGCGCATGGCAATAGTGCCGGCATCGGTGTAGGTAAGACAAAGAATGTTCTCCGGTAATGCATCGGTATCCAGCAAAATCTTTCCGATACGTGCGGCCAGTATCTGCGTTTTACCTGTACCCGGACCTGCAATTACCATTACCGGCCCTTCAATGGTATCAACGGCACGGCGCTGCTCATCATTTAATTTTTTATATTCTTCTGCAAACTTATTTTGCAATATTTCGCGGTAGTGACGCATTAGCCAAAGATACTGGTTACCCGATTTACCGAACAAAAAACTTCAAACGATGTTATAAGGGCTATGAGTAAAGTTTATTCTTTTAAAACCGTTCAAAAAATTCCCATCAGCCTGGATAAAGCCTGGGAGTTTTTCAGTAATCCTGCCAATCTTGCCAATATAACCCCGGATAATATGGGGTTTAAAACAATTTCAAAATATCATGGCCCTGTAATGTATGCAGGCCAGGTAATTGAATATAAGGTAAGCCCGGTCCTGGGCATTCCTTTATACTGGATGACGGAAATAACCCATGTGGATGACAAAAAATATTTTGTAGATGAACAACGCTATGGTCCCTATAGCCTGTGGCATCACCAGCATCATTTTAAAGTTATTGATGGGGGAGTAGAGATGACCGACATTGTGCATTACAAACTGCCACTTTGGTTTTTGGGGGATATTGCCAATACCTTGTTTGTAAAAAAACAACTGAACGGAATTTTTGATTACCGTTTCAAAAAGGTGGAAGAACTTTTTGGAAAGTTGTAATCTGACAAGAAGAGAGAATAAAAAAAGCTATTTAAAAAATGAGCTCCAAAGTTCCCCCTTCCCTCCGACTACCCTCAGGACTGGCGGAGGGGGTTTACCCCGGCATCCTCGTTATGTACTTTTCTATCTGTTTTATCTGGTCAACGATCTGTGGCGTAGTAGGCTTGAAACCTTTCGCTTTTCTGAAATAATCCTTCGCAGCCCTGAACTCTCTTTTGTTCATCATGATAGAACAAAGTTGCAGGTAAGCCGCAGCATTATTCTCGTTATCGGGTAAGCCGGCACGAATGGCCTGGCGGATATAACTTTCGGCCTGCTTGATATCGCCTTTCTGCATCATCAGCATACCCAGTTGCAGTTTGTTGGGGCCTTCGGCCTGTTTGGTTAAAGCGCCACCGCCCAGGGCAAGACTTTTCTTCATGTTAGCCTCAGCACCTTCAAAATTCTGATCAACCATATCCAGGTTACCTTTTATGGTGTAATAAACAGAACGAACCGGTTTGATGAGGATTGCAGGGAACCAGATGGAATCCACCACTTTTTTGGCGCCTGCCATATCACCTTCTTCCATATAGCTTTGTATCAGTCGCATGGGGCCAAATAAGAAATGGCCCACAATGGCAATTACTGCAACCAGGTATAAAACAAAGGAAGGCCAGAAACCAGCCTGCATATTAGTAAAGATGGCAAGGGCTAAAAAAATGATGCCGATCCACAAACGATATTTGATAATTGTATTCAACCACTTCATGATCTTAAAATTTTTGGAGGGCAAAGATAAGCTTTAGAAATAAAAAGCGGATTTGTCTTTTAAGACAATTATTTCAGCCATCCGCCTCAAATATAATAACTGCAACCGTTTGCAGCATATCTGGACAAATGACCAAGGCTGCTATAAAACCATTTAATACGTTTTTATACATGCACAGGGGCTTAAAATACCTGTTCAGTAAAAAATGATTGTTGCAACATCAATACCAGGGTACCTTAACGTCTTTAAAATAGACTGCATGAGACAAAAGAATTATTCCCTAGATAATTGTTTTGTGAAAACCTGCTTAGCCATACTTTTATGTACTGGTAATCTTTGTTTTGCACAAACCGCTTCTGTAAACCCCTCAACAACTGTAAGTAACCTGAAACAAGCCAATGCAGCCTGCTTCTCCTTCATTGAAAATGTTGGGCAATATGGTAAAAACATCCCCGGCCAGGAAAAAATGGGGACTATCCTGTATGGATATGAAGGGCTTGATATGCCTGTATTGTTTACCAAAAACGGGTTGTTGTTTCTGCAAAGAAAAACAACAAAACTCCCACGCAGGGAAGAGGAAAAACTGGAGCGGCAGGGGGTACCTGAATCTGAAATTGAAAAAAAACGAATTGTTACCGACAGGGTTATTACACAGGTTTGGGTGGGCGCCAACCCCGATGCACAAATAATAGCAGAAGAAAGGACTTCCGATTATCATACTTACGGACATCTGAATAAAAAAGCACCTGGCTATAAAAGGATCAGGTATAAGAACATGTATCCGGGTATTGATATTGTGTACAATTTTAACAATGGAAGCAAGGCTGGCTTTGAATACAGCCTGGTGGTAAAGCCAGGCGCAGACCTTAGCGCAGTAAGCTTTCAATTTGACGGAGATGTAAAGAAAATCAAAACAGGTGCCGGAGGAGCTTTTACTGTGAGTTCCGATATCGACGGGATTGTAACATCAGTGCCGGTAAGTTATTATGCTGATCAGGTTTTGAATAAAAGTACGGCAGATATCAGATCTGGTTTTAAGATCTCCGGCAATACAATAAGTTTCGATTTTCCGCAAGGGTACAACAGATCAAAAACACTGGTTATTGATCCTTTTATCAGCTCTACGAATAATTTAAACGGAGTTAATACAGGTAAAGCAAAGGATGTGGATTTTGACTATGCCGGAAATGTGTATGTTACAGGTGGTGGCGATGGTACCCAGTACAGGCTGGCCAAGTACAATGCTGCCGGTGTTTTACAATGGACGTTCAACGGCTCTACCACCAATCCGGCCTGGACTTTTGGGCCATATTATGGTGGTTGGGTGGTAGATAAAAATTCGGGTAATATTTATTAAGGCCAGGGATTCAACCCCGCTACAGGATACCAGGTTGTGCGGATCAGTACAACAGGTCTGTATGATAATTACATCTCTGCAGGTAACACCGCTTTTAATGAAAACTGGAAAATGTACTGGAACTGTAATAACGGTACTCCCAGGATACTGGTTGTTGGTGGTGGCACCAGTTCTAATTTAAACCTGGGCATATTAACACCTCCGTCTACAACCATTACTCCATTAAACCTTACCGGAATTGGTTCGGTTTGCCAGGATATGGTGGATATGGTTCTCGACCCTACCACGAACGACATTTATACATTGTTTGCCTCCTTATTTGTAACGCCGGCCATCAATGACAAGATATACAAGAACACGGCTCCATACAGTGCTGCAACCATTGCATGGAACGTACCTTCCGGGTTTACCGTGGTGCAGGAAGCCGGTAACAGGCCCTATATGGCTCCCAATATCGTGACCTATGATGATAACTCGGCCAATATGCTTTCGCTGAATGCATCTTACCTGTATTATTGGGATGGAAAAAATTTGAAAGCATTTGACAAAACAACCGGTGCCGGTGTGGGTACATCGCTTGTAACAGCCAACACAGCAAAAATGCAGGGAGGTATCATTGCAGATGCCTGCGATAATATTTTTGTGGGCGAAGGAAACGGGGTTATAAAAGTGTACAAGTTCAATGGCAGCACATTTGATGATCTGGCAGCACCGGATATTACTATTCCCGGTTTTAACGGAAAAGCTGTTTATGATCTTGCTTATGATGAAAGCCGTAAACTAATTTATGCAAGCGGCGATGGTTTTGTGGGGTCGTTTGATGTTTCATCCTATTGTCCTTCTACAACATACACGGTAAATGTAGTACCCGACTGTCTTACCGCAAGCGCTACAGCAACGGTAAGTCCTGCACCTTCATCGGGTTCAGTGATCACCTATACACTCTTTAATGGAACAACCCAGCTGGCAGTTAATACAACCGGTATTTTCAACGGGTTAAGCCCCAATATTAACTATACCATTGTTGCTACTATCAATCTTGCATGCAGTGGTACCCAGGCAACCACATCGTTTACTGTTCCCGGTCCAACCGTAGGTGTTAGTCACACCAACACAACCTGTGGTACCAGCAGCGGCACCATAACAGCAACGGGCTCTGGAACGGCAGGGCCATATACCTACAGCATTGACGGAACTAATTTCTTTGCCAGCGGAACATTCACAGGATTGGGTGCAGGCGTTTATACAGTAACTGTGAAAGATGCAGCAGGATGTAAAAACAGCAGCGTTGTTGTTATATTAAATTCCAATGGGCCCGCAGTAAGCTTTACACAAACCAATGCCACCTGTGCAAATAATAACGGAACCATCATAGCCAATGTTACAGGAGGCTCGGCACCTTATCAATACAGCATTAACGGAATAAGTTTTCAAAGCAATAACTTTTTTACCGGACTGGTGGGAGGAATATACACGCTTACTGTAAAAGATGCAGCAAATTGTATCAACGTAGCAGTGGTTACTATTACCAGTACACCTGCACCATCCGTAACTGCAATACCAGCTGCGGCAACCTGTGGCAGTAACAATGGAACCATCACCGCTTTTGGTTCGGGTGGTACGGCGCCACTGGAGTACAGTATCAACGGAAATGTTTTTCTGCCGGGAAATGTTTTTATAAACCTGGTTCCCGGAACATACACGGTTACGGTAAGGGATATTAACCAGTGTATCAGCACTACTACTGTAACTATCGCAAATTCACCAGCGCCATCCGTTACCGCAGGTTCCACATCGGCCCTTTGTAATAATGTGAATGGAACCATCACCGCTTTTGGTTCGGGTGGTACGGCGCCACTGGAATACAGTATCAACGGTGTAACATTTCAACCGGGTAATATTTTTACCGGCCTTGCAGCCGGAACCTACACTGTTACTGTAAGAGATGCAAGCGGATGTACAAACATAGCCAGTGTTACTGTTGCGAGTGTTGGCGGGCCAACTGCGAGTGCTACGTCTACCGTATCGGCCTGTAACGTAAACACGGGAAGTATTACCATTACCGGAAGTGGTGGATTACCCGGTTATCAATACAGCATCAATGGATCAACCTTCCAGGCTGGTAATACATTCAATGCTTTGGGAGCCGGAAATTATGTTGCTTATGTAAAAGATGCCAATGGCTGCATTGGTACATATTCAATAACTGTTGGCAATACAGCCGGCCCCTCTATCAATGCCAGCGGTGCACCAACTTCCTGTAATATTAATGACGGAATTATTACCATTACTGCCAGCGGTGGTACGCCTGGTTACCAGTACAGTATTGACGGTGCAACATATGGTGCAGGTAATATTTTCACCGGTCTTGGTGCCGGAAATTATACAGCGTATGTAAAAGATGCCAACGGTTGTATTAAAACCGCCAATGTCACTATCAACAATGTATCAGGGCTAACCCTTTCAGTGAGTACCATTGTAGCGAATTGCAGTGCTAATAATGGTGTGATAACAGCAACGGCAACAGGAGGGGCAGCGCCATTGCAATACAGTATCAACGGAACCGTGTACCAGGCAAGCAACGTTTTCAACGGACTTACTGCCGGTAACTATACCGTGTATGTTAAGGATGCCAATGCCTGTATTGTTACTAAACCAGCTGTGGTAAGCACCGTGAATCCACCTTCATTAACTGTAACCGTTCAGCAGCAGGCAACCTGTGGTACTGCCAGTGGAGTGATCAGGGCAACCGGCAGCGGGGGGCTTGCACCATTAACCTATAATATTGACGGAGGAGCATTTCAGCCTGTGGGCATATTTATCAACGTTGCTGTAGGTGTGCATCCAATCATTGTAAAAGATGCAGCAGGTTGTGTATCTGCACCGCAATCGGCAACCATCACCAATTCGGGTGCAGGAGCAGCCCCAACAGATGTTACGTTTAATGCTGTTGGTTTTTTATCCTGCATCGGCGAAGGCAGAATAAAAAATATTAAAGGTGTTCCCAGTGGTGGCGGTAATAACTATACATTCAGTTTGGATGGAGCTGCATTTACAACAGCAAACCAGTTCAGGCCGGTAAGTATAGGAACACATACCATTACCGCAAAAAATCAAAATGGTTGTGTAATTACAAAACTGGCAGCCATAGGAACCGGTGTACCAGCAACAGCCACAGCCACATCTACTGCCACCACCTGTAATGGAAGTACCGGTACTATAACCATTAACGGCGTAGGAGCTAATACTCCGTATCATGCAAGCATAGATGGCTCCAGTACCTGGAACACATTCTCTCCGCCGGGCGCAAACACATTTACTTTTACCGGTTTATCATCGGGTACCCATAGTATTACCATGGCTGATGATGCTGATTTTATTACCGGTCCGCCGGATATTCCCGGAGCCTGCTTAACAACCATATTTGTAGTAGTGCCTTCAACCGGCGGGCCTGCTATTTCAACTTCGCAGATCAATCCTACCTGTAATGCAAGCAATGGAAATATAACAGCAGTTGGTGGTGGCAGTGCAGGTCCGTATACATACAATATTGATGGGGGGGCTTATTTTCCCAGTGGTGTTTTTAATAACCTGGCAGCGGGTGTGCATGCTGTAACTGTAAAAGATGGAGCCGGTTGCATTACCGGTGCCAATGTAACTTTATCCAATGCAGCAGTGCCGTCAGTTACAGCATCTATACAGCCTGCTTCGTGTAATTTAAATAACGGTAATATTACAGCATCTGCTACAGGAGGCACCCCTCCGCTGCAATACAGTATTAACGGCACCATTTTCCAAAGCAGCAATATATTCAACAACCTTGCCCCGGGCAGTTATACGTTGTATGTAAAAGATGCCACTCAATGTTATACTACATTGCCGGTAATCATTGCTAATACTTCACTGCCCATTGCAACAGCATTTACCATTGCAGCCAGTTGTAATAATAACGATGGAAGTATTATGGCTGCGGGAGCGGGTGGCACACAACCGTATACTTTCAGCATTAACGGAACGGTATATCAAAGCAGCGGCACATTCAGTAACCTGGCTGCAGGGTTTTACACTGTATATATTAAAGATGCCCGTGATTGTATCACTACTACCGGTGTATCTGTTGCCAATGCCGGCGGGCCGGCAATTACAGCTGCATTTTCTACACCGGCTAATTGTGGCAGTGCCACCGGAAGTATCACCGTTACTGCATCTGGAGGTGGAGGCGGACTTGAATACAGCAAGGATGGAATAAACTTTCAACCAATGAATGTATTTAATGCATTACTGCCCGGCAACTATGTTATTACAGTACGTGATGTAAATGGCTGCCTGAATACCAGGGCAGTAACAGTTGCTGATCTGTTAGGTCCGCAAACATTAACTGCAGTAGTTATAGATGCTGCATGCGGATTGAACAATGGCAGCATAGCAGCAAGTGCATCAGGCGGTACAGGATTGTTGCAATATTCAATTGATGGAACAATATACCAGGTCGGCAATACCTTTAACGGGGTGCCGGCAGGTAGTTATACTTTGTATGTAAGAGATGGAAATCTTTGTTCAAAGACTTTACCTGTTACCGTTTTGAATTTAGCGGGACCATCTTTATCAGCAACTTCATCACCTGCATCTTGTGGCAAAAGCGATGGAACTATTACAGCCAATGCAAGCGGTGGTACCACCTTCCTGTCTTACAGTAAAGATGGTGTTACATACCAGGCCAGCAACATCTTTACAGGCCTTGCAGCAAACACCTATCTTATCAGGGTAAAGGATGCAAGGGGTTGTATAGATTCATTGAATGTTACCGTAAATACTACAAACGGATTTTCTGGTTTATTGGCCGCAACTGCAGGCGGGTTGCAGGTTTCCACTACGGCAACTGTTGCAGCAAACGGCACTACTTATTTAGATACATTGTGTAACCTGATAGCGAGGGTTGTACCATCAGGCGCATCACCTGTTAGTGGGCCAATCAGTAGCAAGGTGATCATCGATCCTTCCATACAGCTCTACAATAACGAACCTTATGTACAGCGGCATTTTGATATTGAGCCGGCAACCAATGCAGCTACATCTACGGCTACGATAACGCTTTATTTCAGAGACCTGGAGTTTGTAGATTTCAATACAAACAGGGGAGGTTTTCCTGCACTGCCTACGGTGGCAAATGGTGGTAATGCGGATCCGAATATTACAAACTTACGGGTAACACAGTATCACGGAATTCCGATATTTCCGCATAATGCAGGCAATTCGGCACCGGGTTTTTATACCAATCCAACAGGGCTTCTGATCGTGCCCACTTCGGTTAACTACAACAGTACTTTCAATTACTGGGAGGTTGCCATTCCGGTGAATGGATTCTCAGGGTTCTATGTGCATACCAATCTTTTCTTCCCGCTACCCATCACACTTAATTATTTTACAGGAACCAAACAGGGGCATGATCATTTATTGAACTGGAAGGTAACATGCAATTCCACTCCGTCTGTTAGCCTGATACTGGAACGCAGTGCAGACGCGGTAAACTTTAATAGCATATACAACATTAATGCTACAGCATTGCGTTGCAATCAGCCTTTTGATCATACAGATGCGAATCCTTTGCCGGGAGTAAATTACTACCGGTTAAAAATGATATCGGCAGATGGTAAAGCGGATTATAGCAACATCGTAGTACTGATCAATAACACTAAATGTTTTGATATTTTCAGCATTTCGCCAAACCCGTTAACAAACGTCAGCTTTAATCTTAATTTATTCAGCAGCTCTGCATCGCCTGTTGAAATAAAAATAATGGGTATGCAGGGAAGGGTGGTGGACCAACAAACAAGAAATATTACTGCCGGACTTAACAGCATCAGTATACATATTGATAAACTGGCATCGGGTAGTTACGCAATTTTTGCATCGCAACAGGGAAACAGATCAAAGGTATTGAAGTTTGCGAAAGAGTAGTAAACAGATATTTCTTCGATGATCAACTGGTAGAAATGATGCTGTATCCAGGGCAATATAATTTGAATACCTGCCTTGGATACAGCATTGTTTTTTATCTCCAGCCGCCACCCAATGCTTTGTACACATTGGTTTGCGCCAGGTACTGGTCTTTTTTTATTTCCACTAATTCCAGTTTTGATGAAAGTGCATCCCGTTGTGCAGTCAGCACTTCCAGGTAATTTGCCCGTGCCGATTTATACAGTTCTCCGGCAATTTCTACTGATCTTGTGAGTGCATCTACTTCCTTTGATTTTATGCTGTATTTATTCTGCAGGTTGCTGATGTTCGATAGTTCAGTGGTTACTTCCACTACGCCATTCAAAATAGCTTTCTGGTATTCATACATGGCTTCAATTTGATAAGCATTGGCTGTTTTGTATTCAGCAATGATCGCTTTGCGGTTGATGATGGGCCCTGCCAGTTCACCTAATAAAGAAAAAGCAAGCGACTCGGGAAGCTTATACAGGTAAGCAGGTTTAAATGCCTGCAAACCCAGTGTGGCAGATAGTTCCAATGAAGGATAAAATTCCTTTTGGGCGGTTTTCAGGTCCCAGTTGGTAGCCTGCAGTTCTGTTTCCGCCTGTCGTATATCCGGCCTGTTCTTTAATAACTGTGATGGTAAGCCTGTTTGCAATTCTTTGTAGGCCACCTGTTCTAATAATGTTGTTCGGGTAACCTTACCCGGTACTCTTGCCAGCAATACATTTAAAGCATTTTC
>JBJTMN010000133.1:0-2472 GCA_046070545.1 Ferruginibacter sp. | reverse complement strand
TTCAATAAATAAAGAATCCGGTTCAATCCTGAACCGGATTCTTTATTGTCATAAGTAAATCAATACCCGGCTTTTGCCCCGCCAATATTCTCAATCGGGTGCCAGGTGGTTTTTATTTCCTGCAGGTCCATAATAAAATAGGGGGATTGGCCGCTTGCAGTTGCCCATTTAACTTTATCGTACAGTACCACTCTTTTTACATTTAATGCCGATTTTTCTTTGATGAGTTTCTGGGTTGCTGCATCTGCTTCACAATAAACAGTTGCATTCACATCCATGTGATCGGCAAAGAAGGGAACAAGCTCTGCAACTTTACCAGTGAGTATGTTTACAACACCACCCGGCAAGTCTGAACTGTTAAGCACTTCAGCAAATGTAACGGCACATAGCGGTTTTGTTGCTGATGCCAATACAATGCAGGTATTTCCGCCTGCGATGACTGGGGCAATTACAGAAACCAAACCAAGTAAAGAATCATTTTGTGGTGCAATGGCTGCTACCACACCGGTTGGTTCAGGAACCGAAAAATTAAAATGCGATGAAGCAACAGGATTTACAGAGCTGAATAGTTGCTGAAACTTATCACACCATCCACTGTAGTAGATCAGGCGGTCAATACAAAGGTTTACTTCATTTTCTGCCTGGGCTCTTGTTGAATCTTGTTTTATCAATTCATCAATGAACTGAGCTTTCCTGCCTTCCAGCATTTCGGCAATGCGGTATAAGATCTGCCCGCGGTTAAAAGCGGCTCTGCCGCTCCAGCCTCCGAAAGCATTCCTGGCTGCAACAGCCGCATCTCTGAAATCTTTTCTCGACCCCTGGCAAACGTTCGCTAAATTTTCGCCTTTCTTATTTGTGGCAATATAATATCTGCCGGATTCTGTACGGGGGAACTGTCCACCTATATAAATTTTATAAGTCTTCAATACTTCAAGTCGTTTTCCTGTTGTCTGTGCCATAATTATTGTTTTAGCCGGTAAGTCGGAAAGACGTCTTCCCGACTTACCGGCAGATTAATCAGATCAAATTTGTGTAAGCCGCTAATCCATGTAAACCACCTTCTCTTCCATATCCGCTTTCTTTATATCCTCCAAAGGGAGAGGTCGGGTCAAACTTATTAAAAGTATTTGCCCAGATAACACCGGCTCTTAGTTTGGTGGTGAGGTTGAATATCTTGGAACCCTTGTCAGTCCATACGCCTGCGGAGAGACCATAAGGGGTATTGTTTGCTTTTTCAATTACTTCATCATCGGTCCTGAAACTCTGGATGGCCAGTACCGGCCCGAAAATTTCTTCCTGAGCAATGCGGTTGCTTTGCGCCACATTGGTGAAGATGGTTGGCCTGCAGTAAAATCCTTTCTTAGGTATAGTACATGAAGGCTGGTACATTTCGGCTCCTTCCTGCTGACCGATCCTGATGTATTTATTGATGATGTCCAGCTGTGCTCTTGAATTGATGGCACCGATGTCGGTATTCTTGTCCATCGGATCACCAACGATCAGTGTTTCTAACCTGTCCTTTAATTTACGCACTACTTCTTTAAATACAGATTCCTGTACATACAGGCGTGAACCTGCACAACATACATGGCCCTGGTTAAAAAAGATGCCGTTGATAACTCCTTCTACAGCCTGGTCTATCGGTGCATCATCAAAAATGATATTAGCAGCTTTGCCACCCAGTTCCAGGGTTGCTTTCTTATTAGTGCCCGCAATGGCACGTTGAATGATCTTTCCAACTTCTGTTGAACCGGTAAAAGCGATCTTATTAATATCAGCATGATTAACAATGGCTGCGCCTGTTGCGCCTGCGCCGGTAATGATATTTACTACACCAGGCGGCAGGTCTGCTTCCTGAATAATTTCTGCCAGTTTTAATGCGGTCAGCGAAGTATTTTCAGCAGGTTTTAAAACTACGGTATTGCCACAAGCCAATGCCGGTGCAATTTTCCAGGCGGCCATCAGTAAAGGGAAATTCCAGGGAATTATTTGTCCAGCCACGCCCAATGGTTCTGTCCTTCGGTTTGGGAAAGCATATTCCAGTTTATCGGCCCAGCCTGCATAGTAAAAGAAATGATTGGCAGCAGTTGGTACATCAAAGTCACGGCTCTCCCGTATAGGCTTACCGCCATCCAGTGTTTCAATGATGGCAAACTCCCTGGCACGTTCCTGTATCATGCGGGCTATGCGGTAAATATATTTTGCCCTTTCAGCAGGAGGCATTTTTCCCCATGTTTTATCGTAAGCGGTTCTTGCGGCTACTACAGCTTTGTTTACATCAGTTGTATTTGCTTCGGCGATCATGGAAAGTTTTTCTTCTGTTGCCGGGTTGATGGTTGCAAAATATTTTTTGCTTTGTGGCTTTTCAAATTTGCCGTTGATGAACAGATCGTACTGCGGATCTATTTTGGCAGCGCTTTTGCTTTCCGGAGCAGGGGCAAGGTTTCTTGCAGAATCAAACTTCAATTTTAT
>JBJTMN010000132.1:0-11471 GCA_046070545.1 Ferruginibacter sp. | reverse complement strand
ACTTTTGTACATTCTCTCTGTATTGTTCATGTAATTGGTATCAAAACCTTCGTAAGAATTACAGGGCTCAAAAATATTTTTTAGCAGTCATCGAAAATTTGTTTTCAAACAGGCAATTGGCCATTGCAGAAAAAATATTGGGTGTATTTTAGAGATTGATTCATTCAGCAGGTGCTGTGAACATGATTATATGGAACAGATAAAACAGGTAATAAAACAAATGATTGACGTATCTGAAGCTGAACTAAACGACTTCTTAGGGCTTGCTTTTTTAAAAAAGTTTAACCGGTATGAAACCGTAAGCCGCCCTGACGCCATACCCAATGAAATCTTTTTTATTAACAAAGGCCTTATCAGGGTAATAATAACTGATAATGACGGAGTGGAACATACCATTCATTTTGCACTGGAAAACCAGTTCATTGCCGACTATTCGTGTTTTATGCAAAAGCAGCCATCGATGTACAGCCTGCAAACTGTAGAGGAAACGGAAGTAATTGTTTTACCACGCACGGCTATTGACTGGGGTTACAAAAATTTAAAAGAAGGCGAAAAAATGGGTAGGCTGATTGCAGAGTTTTAGTTTATTTACCAGGATGAACGGATCAGGAACCAATATGCACGAACACCGAAGCAGCGTTATGACAGCATTGCTGAAGTGTTTCCCAATATTCATAACCGTGTCCCCCAACACATGATTGCTTCTTACCTGGGCATCACACCCGTACACCTGAGCAGAATCAAAAAGCAGGGGTCTTAGAAAAATCTAAACATTTGTTATCGTTTTGAAAAAAGTTCAGTTGCAATTTGCAGGGTATATTTTAAACGATACAGTAATGCAATTATCCAAAAAAGAAAAGCAAAGACTAAAAGACAGTTACGGACAATGGGCCATTATTACAGGTGCTTCATCGGGTATTGGACTGGAACTGGCAAAGCAACTGGCTGGTGCCGGTTTTAATCTCCTTATCAATTCAAGACATTTTGAAAAACTGCAGGCACTTGAAAGGGAGTTGACATCGAAATATCCTGTTGAGATCAAAATTGTTGATGCCGATCTTTCAGAAACAAAGGGTATTGATAAAATTATCCAGGCTGCTTATGGACTGGATATTGGTTTATTGATCACATCAGCAGGATATGGCAGCTCGGGTTTATTTGCAGATACTTCACTTCATACTGAAATTAATATGCTACGGGTAAACTGCGAAGCGGTGCTTTCTCTTACTCATTTCTTTAGTCAGCAATTCAGGCAGCAGCAAAGGGGCGGTATCATCTTTCTGAGTTCGCTGGTTGCTTTCCAGGGAGTGCCTTATTCGGCCAATTATGCGGCCACCAAAGCTTATATTCAATCATTGGCCGAAGCACTGGCTGTAGAATTAAAGCCATTGGGAATTGATGTATTGGCGGCAGCACCCGGCCCTGTGGACAGTGGTTTTGGGCAAAGGGCCAATATGAAAATGGGCAAAGCATTGAAACCTGCAGCTGTAGCTGTTCCAATACTCAGAGCGCTTGGACGCCAGACCAATGTTGTTCCCGGGTTTCTTTCTAAAATCCTGGTTTATTCGCTACGTACAGTACCTCGTTGGATAAAGATCAGGATCATGGAGAAAGTGATGAGAGGTTTTACGGAACATTAAAAACCATAATGAAAATGCAACTTGCCGGGTTATTATACATGTGCAAGCTATAAAACGAGCAGACCGGTAATATTTTTCCATGTACCGGGCGCAAATAGTAGTTGTTTTCCTTATTTTTTTATGACTGGTTTTGCAGCTTTTTTCTTAACGGGTATTACCTTCTTAATTTTTTTAGCTGCCTTTTCGGGCTGTGGTTTTTTGATACCTGCCACCAGTTTCTTTGCGGCTTTTTTAATTCTTTTCTTGAATTCCTTTTCGCCCAGTTTTTCTTTTAAAGAAGTAAGAGCCGTATCTAATTGTGTTGTAACTGTTTTTAACAAACTGTCTTTCGGTGTACTATTCTTCTTAGCTACTTTCTTTTGTGTTGCCATTGTTAATTTTAATTAAATGATAACATAAAATTAATATAAGACACGCAGTTTCAATGTTAAGTTTTATTTACAATGATCTTTCCTTAACACTCGCATAACCTTACCGTAAACATTTGTTTATAGTAGTTGCTTCACTTTGCAATAATTACTAACCCCAAAATTGTGCGCCATGAAAAATATCCGGTATTTTTTCCTGGAACTTTCTGTAAGAATATTCCTGCCCATGCTTTCGGCGTTTTATCCGCCACTGAAATTTTATAAGATCCATTGATGGATAAAATAAAAAAGCGGAAGCTGGATATATTGGTTCTGTCGGATGTACATCTTGGCACATACGGTTGCCATGCAAAGGAATTATTGCTATACCTTAAAACAGTAAAACCCAAAACGGTGATACTGAATGGCGATATCATTGATATATGGCAGTTCAGCAAAAGATACTGGCCCAAAAGCCATATGAAAGTGATCAGGCAGCTGATGAACTGGATGAGCAAGGGGGTGAAGATATACTACATCACCGGCAACCATGATGAAATGCTGCGGAAATTTGTGGGTTTTAAAATGGGCTCATTCAAAATTGTAAACAAAGTAATACTGGAGCTGGGCGATGATAAAAGAGCCTGGTTCTTTCATGGCGATGTATTTGATGTGACCATGCAGCATAGTAAATGGCTTGCAAAACTGGGGGCTGTTGGGTACGATACATTGATCCTGATCAACAGCTTTGTAAATTTTATTTCGGAAAAGATATTCAGGAAAGGGAAGCTGTCTTTATCTAAAAAAATAAAGAACAGTGTAAAGAGCGCTGTGAAGTTCATCAACAGTTTTGAGCAAACCGCTGCAGATATTGGTATCAGTAACCAATACGATTATGTTGTATGCGGACACATACACCAGCCGGAAATGCGGGAGATAGCGAACGAGCATGGAATAATCATGTACCTGAACAGCGGCGACTGGATTGAGAATTTAACGGCTTTGGAATATGTAAACGGGGAATGGAAAATTTACCGTTACGATGAACATGAAATGAAACAGTGGGCGGAGCATAGCATAGAAGAAGAGGAACTGAACAATACACAGCTTTTTGACAATATGCTGGAAGAGTTTAACCTGATGAAACAATGAAAAATACTAACCGGGTTTTAACGGTATAGTTGATTTGCAAAAGCATGTCAGGGTGAGTTTGCCGAACCCGGGATATTTAGTTTACCCCGCCTTCGGCAGGCTGAGGCTGACAACCTAAAGTTGAAATAAAATGAAAATACTGTACGCTATACAAGGCACCGGTAACGGGCATCTAAGCAGAGCCAGGGATATTGTTCCCATTTTGCAGCAGAAGGGTGAGCTTGATATCCTGGTAAGCGGCATACAGGCAGATATTGATCTGCCATACCCGGTAAAATACCGCTTTAAAGGACTGAGTTTTATTTTTGGAAAGAACGGCGGTATTGACCTGCTTGCTACTTACCGCAAGAGTAACCTGAAGCAGTTGTATAAAGAAATACAAAGCCTTCCCATTGAGAATTATGACCTGGTCATCAATGATTTTGAACCGGTGAGTGCCTGGGCCTGCAAGATGAAACACAAGGAATGTATAGGGCTAAGCCACCAGGCCGCGGTGATCAATAAAAGATCGCCCAGGCCTAAAAAGAAAGACCCGGTAGGCAAGGCGGTGCTGAACAATTATGCACCTGTTACTGCGGCTTATGGTTTTCATTTTGGTGCTTACGACAAAGATATTTTTACACCTGTAATAAGAGAACAAATGCGGGACAGTAAACCAGCAAATAAAGGCCATTATACTGTTTACCTGCCTGCTTACAGTGATGAGAAGATCATTAAAGTGCTGGGCGAAATAAAAAATACGGAATGGCAGGTGTTTAGCAAGCATACCAAAAAAGTGTATTCGGTAAATAATATCCATATCAGGCCAATCAATAATGAAGCATTTATTGAAAGCTTTATAAACTGCACCGGTGTGTTGTGCGGTGCCGGTTTTGAAACCCCGGCAGAAGCCTTGTTCTTAAAAAAGAAACTGATGGTGATACCGATGAAGGGCCAGTACGAGCAGCAGTGCAATGCTGCGGCATTAAAAACCATGAGCGTTCCGGTAATAAAAAGCCTGAAGAAAAAGCACCTGGATACCATCAGGGACTGGGTTGCAACAGAACAACAGATCCTGGTGAACTACCCGGATACAACCCAACGGATCATTAATATGATCGTTAAAAAACATGGCGATGCAGGTAAACCAAAAACTGCTGCATTGGGCGAAGCTGTTTATTCTATAAAAAAATTAAAAGAGAAAAGCCTGGGAAAAATATTAAACCAGGTGGCCGAATAAGGATTATGCTTTTTACGAGAAAGGATTTTGGAGATGATTTTAAATGGGGCGTTTCTACGGCAGCTTACCAGATAGAAGGTGCATATAATGCAGATGGTAAGGGGCCGTCTATCTGGGACACATTTACCCGTAGAAAAAAGAAAATATTCAACAACGAAAACGGCGATATTGCCTGCGACTACTATAAGCACTATGCCGAGGATATTGCCCTTATATACAAACTGAATATTCCAAACCACCGCTTCTCCATTTCGTGGAGCCGAATTTTGCCCAATGGTATTGGGGCAGTAAACCACAAGGGACTAGACTTTTATAACCGCGTAATTGATTTTTGTTTAGAGCTAGGTATTGAACCATGGATTACACTATATCACTGGGATCTGCCGGAAGCCCTGCAACAAAAAGGAGGCTGGGCCAACCGGGAAGTGATACACTGGTTCAGTTATTTTGTGGATTGCTGCATTAAAAATTTTGGCGACCGGGTTAAAAACTGGATCGTGTTGAATGAGCCAATGGTGTTTACCGGTGCCGGTTATTTTTTGGGTGTACATGCCCCGGGCAAGAAGGGGCTAAGCAGCTTCCTGGCTTCATCACACCATGCAGCCCTATGCCAGGCAGAAGGAGGAAGAGTGATCAGATCGCTGCGGCCGGATTGTAAAGTGGGTACTACATTTTCTTATTCTCATATAGAACCTTACAGGTATTATGATGAACGGGATATCCACGCTGCCGCAAAAGTGGATGCACTGCTTAACCGGATGTTTTTGGAACCTTTGCTGGGACTTGGTTATCCAACGGGCGATCTTAAAATACTGGAACGCATAGAGCGGTTCATGCTTCCGCATGATGAAAAGAAACTGGCTTTTGATATGGATTTTATAGGCCTGCAAAATTATACCCGTGAGTTTGTAAGTTATGCCCCGATGATGCCCTTTGTTAAAGCCAAAATAATCAAGGCAAGCAAAAGAAATGTGGAACATACGCTGATGGATTGGGAAGTGTATCCACCCGGTATTTACAATGCGTTAAAAAGACTGCACGCTTATGGTACGATCCATGAAATTATTGTTACTGAAAACGGAGCTGCGTTTAATGACAGGTACGAAGAAGATCAGGTGGATGATCCGAAAAGAGTTGCATTTCTGCAGGACTATATTGCGCAGGTTTTGCTGGCAAAAAGAGAAGGAGTAAAAGTAAACGGCTATTTCATCTGGACCCTGCTGGATAATTTTGAATGGGCCGAAGGATACTATCCTAAGTTTGGTATTGTTTATGTTGATTTTAAAACGCAGCAAAGGATCGTAAAAAATTCAGGAAAATGGTATAGTAAATTTTTAAATAATACTTTGGCAGCATCGGGAGATATTTGGGATGAAGTAATTGCGAAAGCGATATAACAATTGTTTAATGGTACATTAACATGCCTGGCTAAAGTTCTTTTTAATTTTAGGTGTCTCCTTTTTCCTGTCGGGAAAGGTTAGTAATACAAGACCTCCGTTTATTTAATACGGGGGTTTTGATTTGCTATAAAGCTTTTCATACGCCAGATATAAAAACGGCGGCATACTTTTCCATTTCTTTTTTGCACAATGATCTGTGGTGGCAATATGCCCGTAAAGAACGCAGCATATAATTCAGGTGGGTTGATATTATAGTTTGAGGGCACAATACAGTAGGCATCGTCACCCGGGTTCATTTTATTTCTTTCATAATTTATCCAGGCATATTGGTGTATATCATTGGTGTCGCCAATAGCAAGCAATTCTTTTTGCAGGGGCATGGCAACATAATAATCCAGGTGTGATGCAGGAAACCATTTGTTGCAGATGATGAAGGCATTTTTCTTCATAAGACCTGTATGTAAGTCTGACTCTGCTATTTTTTTGAATTGTGTTCTCAGATTTTTCCAGCCATACATATCCAGTGTAAAATCCCCTTCGCCCAATTGAATTTTTTCTTTTTTACCCAGGGTGCCCGGTATAAAATTTATCAGTAATATACCCCCGGTAATTACCAATAACTGAAAAGCTATTGCTGCTATTAAGGATTTTGGCATTACTCTTTTTTTTAACAAAGACTTTATTTTTTGCCCGGACAGCCAGCAAGCGGCTAATAAGATAAACCCGCTGTAAGCAGGGCCGGTCCAATGCGGAAGTGTGTTTTTGAAAAGGGAAATCCCGGTAGCAACTATAATCAGTGGTAAGCTACAGTACAAAAGCATTCGCTTTTGGGATACAGAAACCGGCAAATTATTTTTAAAAGCTGCTACGGTTGCTATAATGATGAGGACAAAAATGATAGGATTGGAATAAAAAACCTGGCCGCCGATGAAAGTAAAAAATGATGTGAGTTCAAATCCGCTGTTTGTTATAATAACCCTTTTGCTGTGATACAGGTAGGTAATAAAATGATTGTTGATATTCCATTTTATTACAGGAAAAAAGAGGGCTATAGTTACAGCGCCTGAAATATAGAATACCATTTCTGTGAGCCATTGCCGGTTATGTTGTATGATGTATAAAAGCAGGCCGAACCACAAAAACACCGTATGTATTTTGCAGAGCATACCAATACCGGTAACCAGGCCAAATAATAAGAGGTCTCTTTTTTTTGTGCGGTTAATGTGGTTGTACCTGGAAATCTTAATTAATAAATACAGACCTGCTGACCAGCAAATCATTTGTGGAGAATCCGGCAGGATAAAGGTGCCGGAAATAATACTTCCATAGATGCTGCAGGTATACATTACAGCTGCTAAAAATCCGCTGTATTCATTATTCAACCTCTTTCCGCATAAAAAAATAAACCAGGTTGTTATTGCTGCAGATATGATGGCACCCAGGCGGATATAGAAGGCACTGTCTAAAAAAAGATTGACAGTGGTGAACCGGATAAGCCAACCTACGATGGGCGGATGATCGAAATAATTCCATTGCAGGTATTGGGCGTACATCCGGTAATAAACTTCATCATTGCCCAGTTCAACAGAACAGGCAATGGTGCAGCGTATTGCAGTTGCAATTAAAATAAGCAGCAGCGTTTTATTTTTATAATTCAACCGGCTTAATTAAAAGTAAACAGAATATTCACAAAGTAGTTCCAGAAAAAAACAAGGGCTATAACCAGTAATTTAATCAAATAAAAATTTGCCGGTAGTTTTTTAACAAGCAGGTAAAGCAATATATTATTGATGACCAGGCCTGATAAAGACACGAGCCAAAACCTTGCAAATTGCTGTGTAAATGGCTGGGTACCATTTTCGAATGTCCAGTACCTGTTCAATAAAAAATTGCTGGTAACTGCAAGACAAAACCCCAATGAATTGGCCAGGTATTTATTTATACCCCATCTTTCTTTGCAAAGCCAGGTTACAGAAAAGTCGATGACCATTCCGCTTAGGCCAACCAGCCCGAATTTAAATAAACGGGTATCAAGTGCATTGTTCATGCTGTTTGTATAACAGCTGGTGAAGATGCCGGTTCTGATGAAAACCTGTATGCTTTTTTAAATAATGACCTGATATTTATACGGCTGAATGCAAGATAGTATGCAAGTAATCCTGAGATACTTCCCAATAATGCCCCGGCAATTACATCCAGTAAAAAATGCTGTGCCAGGTAAATGCGGGAATAACCTACTAAAACTGCTGCCGGCAATATCAGCAACTGCCATTTTTTATTTCTGATCATGAATGCCAGTACGGTGGCAATGGCAAATGCAGTGGCAGTATGGCCCGAAGGGAAGCCTGAATTGCCGGTAAGAGTAACACCGTCTATAAAGTTTAAATAGGTGCCTGACTCAAAATAGAGCCTTGGCCTGGGAGAACTGATCATATTCTTTAGTAACTGAGAAGCAATGCCTGAAAGTAAAAAAGAAATGAGCAGGGCTACCGCTATTTTTTTTCTTTTAAAATAAAAGAACATGGCAGCAATGAGGCAAATGGCAAAAATGCCATCACCCATAAATGTATAGTTGATAAAAAATACATTCAGAAAGAATGGATGATAACTATTGAGTGAAATAAATGCCGCTTCTTTACCCGTAAATATCAGGAATGCCGAAGCAGAAAATAAAATGATCAGCATTCCAATACAATAAATTCTATTACGGCTAAAAACACCCGGTATTTTTTGCATGAGCAGCTATTTTGCTGTGCAATTTATTAGTTGATGTTTACCAAACTATTATCTCAGCGTTAAGCCAGTGTTACTAATTTTTAAAGGAGCTGAAATTGACAGCTGATCTGCTACCGGATGCGGGGGATCAAAATGGAATCCCAGCATTTCAGCAACAGTTTGGGCAAGCTGGTCATTAAAAATTTCATTTTTGTTCTTTAATTCTCCTTTTGCTTCAAACCCTTTGCCGGCAGTTATTAACCAGCTGCAATTGCTGCCAGGGGTAAATATGCCATGCCTGATCCAGTTGGTTCCTTTTTGACCACGTCCATGATCGGTGGTAATAATAAAGCTGGTGTTGTTTTTATAAAAAGGATCTTTATTTATGAGATACCAAAGCTGGGCCAGGTATTCATCAAAGAGATGTGCGCTTTGTAAATAACCATCATAATTACCCCCATGTGCATATTCGTCTGTTTCACCAAAACTGATGAACACAATTTTGGGATGCATGTTCTGAATATATTCTTTGGCTGTTACAAAAGTGAGCATATCGTTCCTGGTACTTTGGAAATTATTCCTTGTGTTTGCCTGTACTGCATTTGCCAGTTGTTCGGTTTCAGAAAGTGAATCATGACTGACAGGCTGATAGCCGCTATTGACATAAAAACCCGCCTGCTTTTCATTAAGAATATATTCAAAGAGGTTCCAACTTGCAAAAGCTGCTACCTTGTTTTTGTATTCGACCCGGTTATTTAATACAGAAAGCAGGTTCTCGTTATGATTGACTTTTTTACGATTGGATTTTATAGCAGGATCGGCGTAACCGGTTAAAATCTCATTATACCCGGGATAAGAAAAACGATAAGCATTGGCAATGGTTACCTTGTTATCGTACTTCCTGTTTCCATAGATGGTACCTGCTTTTAAAAGTGTTTTCCACACGAAGGGCATCAGCATTTTTCTTCTTTCTTCCGGGTTATTATCCCAGTACATTTCTTTGAGTAAGGCAGTATCCCTGACATACGACGGATTGTTGATGATGACCGAATCGGCACCATTGAAAATTTCCTGCCAGCGAAATCCATCTGTGGTAATAATAAAAAAGTTGGGAGCGTTGTGATCAGACTGTGCTTTGGATGTGATAGCAGAAGCGAAAAATACGAACAGGATAAGTATTTTCATTTACAGATGTTTTACAAAGAAACACCTGTGGTTTAAACATATCGTTAAGCTGGTATTAAGCCAACATTAAATCAGTATTAGACAATAATTTAGCAGCTTCTGTATTATGTGGCTGAAAACTATACCAGCAAAGTAAAAGAAGGAGGCTGGCAAATTTGGTATCAATTAAAGAGGATGTTTTATTTAATGTATTAGCAATGGCATTGAAATTGCACCTGAGCAGATTTTTCTGCATTAATTCATCGTAAATAACGAGGTCTCCGCTGCCATTTTCTTCATAAACAAAAGCATATTTTTTCCCGTCTAATTCTACTATTCCTTTCCCATGCTTATCTTCTTCTATTTTTCCAAGCTTAATACCATATTCATCCCTGATAACTTTCCGGGGATGTAAGAAGCCTGCTTTTTCAAAGGAGAACATTCTTCTGCCCAGATCACTAACAATACGTACAAACCTGGTCTGTTTGCTGAAAGAAATATCTGCCAGTACTTTTTCATCTTCCCGTAGCTCGAAAATTTCTTTAGTTGAACTGTTGTTAATACTAACCCATTTCATGTGTTTATATTTATTATTGGTTCTTTAAGCATGTTATTCGCCCTGAAATAATTTAAATGACTTTCCATTATTTCTGACTCACCATATACCAACAGTCTTGTTTTACCAGAGAGTGAATATAATTTCAATTTTTTTTATTACAAACCTGTGCATAATAATGTGATTTAAATGTGCATAGTAACAATTTGGTAACATTGGTTTAAATGGCTTAAAAAACCACCCTGATAAGAATACCGGGTGGGGAGCATGAGAAACTTGCTAATTGCTAAGGAAACTTGTTATGTGTGTTCAAACTTGTTGTAAGAGTATAAAAGTATAGCCCGTATGTTATGGCAATTTGAAGGAATAATTACGTAATTGTTATGAATAATTATTTGATTATTAGTTATTAAGGCATTTTTTGGGGAAGCAGGTTGCCATTACTATCGTATGAATCTGTAGCAGTTACTGTTCCTTTTTTATCATATACTTTCCAGTCGCCGGTCTTAAAGCCATGGGTGTAATTGCCGGTACTTTGCAGTTTCCCGTCCTCGTAAAAGAATTTGCCGGTTCCGTGGTACTGGCCAAATGCATCCAACGGGAGATCGGCCTGTAACTGCCCGTTTGTATAATACAAGCCGAAAAATAGGCGGATGCCTTTTTTAGCAATGATGACCTGGCGGATATTGCCCGAAGAATCTTTCATGAGCTGGCAAACAGTTGAATCTTTTTTATTCACGTAATAACTGGCCGTTACAAAATCGGTTCTGAAGTATGGTTTTTCATAGCTGCTGTCGCTGTTTTTTATTACAGAGTCGATGAAGTGACTGGCTAAAATTTTTGCATTGCCGCTTTTTTGAGAACAACCAAATACGGATACGATCAAGACAAAAACAAATAAGATCTTTTTCATAGTTTTATTTGAAAGGCGAAGTTAAAAAAAAGCATCCACCATATGGCAGATGCTTTTTTATTTAAAAGATATTTATTAAAACCTGCTCCATCCTTTCCACCAGCTGGCTAGTGGGCCTGCTGGGGCTATGCCGCCACGGAAGGTAACCGATTTATCGAAGAAAGTATCTCCAGCGAATTTAGCATCAGAAAATTCTCCGCCGGTGTTTATCTTCTGGTTACCGTTAGAACCTGCAAAAGGTGTAGGATCTGGGGCTCCGTAATTGTAAGGCTGAATAAGCTTGGCATCAGATACATTGGTCAGCAGATCATTGTTATAATATGCACTGGTAAACCAGGTACTTAAAGCGGCAGGAGAATTAATAG
>JBJTMN010000131.1:0-4835 GCA_046070545.1 Ferruginibacter sp. | reverse complement strand
CCAGCATACCGCCTGAAGGGATAGAGATACAAAAAGTTACGTTACAGAGCAAACCCTTAAGCATAACAATAAAGCCATTGCCCGATGCAGGAAAACCAGCTGGCTTTAAAGGTGCAGTGGGCAATTTTACAGTAGAAGCTAAGGTTGAAAAAAATAATTTCAGCACAGATGATGATGGTAAAATGGCGATCATAGTTTCGGGAGAAGGAAACCTGCAGATGATCAATGCGCCTGAAATTGCCTGGCCACAGGGTATTGACGGGTTTGAATCAAAAGCAACTGACGATCTTTTTAAAGGAACTGTACCGGTAAGCGGAAGAAAAATATTTGAATATCCATTTACTGTATCCCAACCAGGCACTTATGTTTTACCGGCTTTGGAGTTTAGTTATTTTGATAACCAGGATGCAAAATATAAAAGCGCATTTACCAAAGCGCTTGAAATTACTGTTACCAAAGGAACCGGAAAACCCAGGACTGCAGTAACCATCAGCAATAAAAAAAACAGCGACAATTTACTTACAAGATTCTTCAGCAACCGTTTAAGGGTTGTTAGCCTGGTAGCCATGCTCATCACTATAGGATTGATCGTCTGGCTTAAATGGGATACTAAAAAAGAAAAGCAGGCGGTTGCTGAAATACAGGCTGGCAAAGAAAAAACTGAAGAAGTAAAAACTGCTGAGGAAGTTTTAGCCCGGTATCAGAATCCTTTATTAATTGCAGAGGAATGCCTGCATCAGAATGACGCCGGTTCATTTTACAGGCAACTGAACATCGACTTAAAAAACTACCTGGCACAAAAACTGCAGCTGCCGGCAGAAGATTTAAACAGGAAAAGTATTGCAGAGCAGCTGGATGCCAGGGGCATTAGCAATGAGACTTCCGTTGAACTACTGAAACTGATCGATGAAATTGAATGGGAACTATATACACCCTTTGCAGATAATGAAAAGATGAAGGATAGATACGACAGGGCCAATGGTCTTATCCAACTAATGAATACCTATCGCAGTTAAGCAATAGTAAATTTATAACCAACGCCCCTTACCGAATGAAAGTACTTCGGGTCACGGCTGTCTTCTTCAAAATATTTCCGGAAATTAAGTATGAAATTATCAATGGTTCGGGTGGTAGGGTAAACATTGTAACCCCAAACCACCTGTAATATCTTTTCACGGGTCACCACTTCATTTTTATTTTCAATCAGCAGCTTTAACAGCATGATCTCTTTTTTGGTGAGGGTTACTTTTTCGCCATTCCTGGTAATTGCTTCTGATGCTTTAAAATCAATTTTGTTCTTACCAAAATCATACACATCCGGTATGGGTTCTTTACTGCTGAGGCGCTCGCTTTTTTTGATAAGATTGTTTACACGAAGCAATAATTCTTCCAGGTTAAAAGGTTTGGTCAAATAGTCATCAGCGCCTTTTTTCAGTCCCAAAACACGATCGGCACTGCTGTTCTTGGCGCTCAGTATCAGAATAGGGATATCGGGGTTGCTCAGCCTGATGGTTTCGCAAACAGTAATACCATCGATCTCCGGCAGCATTACATCCAGGATGATGAGATTAAAATATTCTTTTTGCACAGCCTGTAATGCTTCAGCACCATCATATACGCCCGTAATTTCATAGCCTTCCAGCTCCAGGTTCAGCTTCAGGGCTTCCTGTAAATTTTCTTCGTCTTCAACCAGTAATATGGATATTTTTTTATCGGGCATTTTAAAACTATGTTTTTTCCTGCGATGAATGTAATGTAACTGTAAAAATAGCCCCGCTCGGGGTATTGTCTGTCACAGAAATGTTTGCATTGTGCCTTTCGGCTATTTTTTTGCAAAGATACAGGCCCAGGCCGGTTCCTTTGGCAGCTTTGGTTGCGGCATTGCCAACCCGGTAAAACTTACTGAAGATCTTGGCTTTTTCTTCTGAAGCAATGCCCTTGCCCTGGTCTTTTACCCGGAATGCAATTGTATTGTTCACTTCCGTTAACGAAACTGAAACAGGGAATTCCTTTGAGCCATATTTTATAGCGTTCTCAATTAAATTGTTTGCCAGCATTTGCAGCAATAACCT
Source organism: Ferruginibacter sp. (assembly GCA_046070545.1). Taxonomy (GTDB): domain Bacteria; phylum Bacteroidota; class Bacteroidia; order Chitinophagales; family Chitinophagaceae; genus Ferruginibacter. The sequence goes on along the minus strand of JBJTMN010000131.1, from coordinate 2,763 downwards.
GTCGCCGCTGATAAAAATATCGGGTGCTATTGTAGCTTCAATTTTCTGATGCGGGTATCTTCTGACAAAATCCTGTACACAGTTAGCCGCCAACTCGCTGAAATTGGTTTCTTCATTGGTTATGCGGTAACCGCCTGCCTCCATCTGAGAAGACAAGAGCATGTTATTACATAGTGCATTCAGCCGGTTGGTTTCCTCCAGCGTAGTTTGTATAAGTCTTTTTTGCTGTGGCTCATCCAGTTTTCTTTTCTGCATGGTTTCCAGGTTGAGTTTGGCAACTGCAATCGGCGTTTTTAATTCATGGGTAATAGCGATCATGAAATTCTGCTGTTCCCTGCTTATCCTTAATTCACGCCGTACTGCACGAAAAACAAAAACAGCGCCAGCCATGATGAGCAGGAAGAAAGTAACACCCTCGCCGATATATTGGGCGGTCTTTCTTTTTTCTATAGCCTTTATCTCATTAATCCGGGCCTGGTAATTGATATCGGTTGCATGTACCTGTTCCATTTCATACTTAGTCATCAGTTTGTTTTGCCTGTTAAGTGCAATAAACCACCACACCAGGGCCGCAAGTATATACGCCAGCAGTATCCAGAACAGGATAAATATGGAGCGGAGTTTTGTTGATCTAAGTGGCATAATGTAAGTAGAGCAAAGGTATGCAGTAAAAATGAGTGATTCTGCGACTGCGCTCAGAATAAACTTCAAAACGCTGCTATAGAATACAAATGCCGGAAACAAAATAAGAAAATGATATTCTTAATTCCTCACATCCAGGCCCCAGCTTAGCTTGTTTCTCAGCGTTTGCAGAAAATTATTTTCATTCAGGCGTATCAGGTTGATGCCGAAACTTTCTTTGCGTACGGCCAGCTGAATGTCTTTGGTAACTATTTCCCGGCGGCTGTCTAAAGTGCAAAGAAATCCATCTGTACGTCCTTCAACCTCAAAAGAAATGATGGTGTTATCGGGCACAATAATGGGGCGTATATTTAAGTTGTGTGGTGATACAGGAGTAATTACAAAACTACCACTGTCCGGAAAAACAACCGGCCCGTTGCAGCTTAAAGAATAACCCGTGGAGCCTGTTGGCGTTGCAACGATCAATCCATCAGCCCAGTAAGTGTTTAAAAATTCACCGTTCAGATACGTATGAATTTTTATCATGGGCGACGTGTCTTTTTTATGCAGGGTAAATTCATTCAGTGCATAAGGAGCATCTCCAAAAAGCGGCACGTCAGAATCTAAATGCAATAGTGTTCTTTTATCAACCACATAAGTCCGGTTTACCAGTGCTTCTACAGCTGGTATCAGGTCTTCCTTACCAATATTTGCTAAAAAACCAAGTCGCCCATAATTGATGCCTACTACAGGAATGCCGCTGTCTTTAACCAGGGTAACCGTATCCAGCATGGTACCGTCGCCACCCAGGCTAATGATAAAATCTATATTCTTATCCAGGTCTTCGGAGGAGTTAAAAGTAGAGTACTTCGCCTTGGCACTGATTGCTGAATAGAACTGGTTGAAGAAGTCCTGGTAAAAAACCAGTTCCACACCGCTCAATGCCAGTTCATCCAGTAATTGAATAATGTCCTGGTGCTGGTTATTTTCTATACCACGGCTATAGATGGCAATTTTCATGTGCCTCAGTTCTGCCAGTCCGCGTAATGTTTGAATTTTAGTCAAAATTAAAAACCAGATTGATTGTGTAAAAATAAACCGTTTTTGCCTAATTGGTTAAAACTGTATTCAAACCTCAGGTTAATATCGTACAAGGTAAGAATATCTATGCCAAAACCACCGGAATACAACAGCCGGTTGTTCAGGTAAGTATCATATTTCTTTTTGTTATAGGAATATCCTACATCAGCATAGGATTTAGCAAAAAAAGTAAACGGGATCTTTGTAAACACTTTTGGAAAAAGCCTGAAAGGAATATCAAAAGAAACGATCTTTTTTTTAATGGTTGTTTTTACCAAAGCAGTTGCCACACCATCGATCACATAATATTCCAGTCCTCGCAAATAGTTTTCGCCGTAGCCAAGCCCCCGCTGGTTTATATAGGCCTGGTCAAAGGGAAGTTTTATGCTTCCCATGAACTGTGCAATGCCATACCATTTTTTACCCAGGTCATAATACCGGTTCCAGCTGGCTTCAATCATAAACATATTTACGCCACCGGTAAGGCCCAGGCCTCTTTTTTGAAGCGATACATAAGCTGTTTTTCCTTTTAACGGGTACGATCCGTTATCAACATTGGCATATTGCAATCTGTAGGTAAGATCAAAAACACCTTTTGAGGTAACAGAGTCTTTAAAATAATTGGGATTGTATCGTTTATCAATTACCGAGTCGGCTATTTTAATGTAAGTATATGCAGCTCCAAAAATATGTTTTGTAAAAAAGCCCCGGCGAATAGTATAGCCGGCATTTACATACCAGCTTTTGTACACAAAAGCTGCCTTTGCTTTTACGGCAGAATCGGATGGATAGAACAAGAGCGAATCATTGTTGTTTGTTCTTATAGACAATTCCCTTTTTTGTAAATAGCCGCCACCAATGGTAAAACCTTCCGTTAACTTTTTATTGCTGTAAGGCGCAGTGTAACTGAACGAGACATTTTTTGTATAACCGTTTATGAAATAAATTCGTAACTGATCACGACGGCCGCTGAGGTTATAATGTACAAACTTAATTCCGTAGTTAACGCGGCTTAAACTGGCTTTATAGGTTTTATACCATTCATTAAAATTGCGGTCAACC
>JBJTMN010000130.1:0-2547 GCA_046070545.1 Ferruginibacter sp. | reverse complement strand
CATCGCCCCAAAAAATATTATTGCGAAACACTGCATTTAAATCGGCAGTTAAAGTAGCAGCGCCCTGTTGCGTAAAATTATTAACGTTGAGCGCCGGATTTTTGTGGGTTACAAAATTGGTGGAGTAAGCTGCCACCGTGCAATGGGTGAAATTATAAACACCGCCATAAGTTAAATTAATATTACTGCCGCAATTACTGATTAGGCTGTTATCGGCCTGCAGGCTGCTGTTTACGCATAGTATGCCTGCATCAAAAGCATTGTCAACTATACACTGGTGTAAGACCACTTTTGGGTTTGCATTTACAGAAGGCTTTTCTGTAACAATGCCCTGGTTGGCATTTTTTACAACAGCATAGGTAAGTACATTGTTTTTACTGTTGCCGCGGAAATAGATACCGGGCCAGCTTGCGGGCAGGTCTTTATAATCTTCATCGAGGCGGTCCCCGGCGAATATGACATTATTGGCTTTATTTCCGTTTATAATTAATGTGCCATCTACAATAAATGGCGCCGTGGCATGCGAATAAATTTTACAGCCTGCCTGTATGGTTAACGAAGCGGTTGTATCAATACGAATACTGCCGAGAATAACATAGGGCAGGTTGTTTGTCCATACTACATTGCCGGTTAAAATCCGGTTGCTTAAAAAGTTTGCATTTTGTCCATAGGCCTGCAACTGAACATAGCGGTTGTTGCCGTTGTAGCTTATCAAAATACTGTCGCTTACTATAAAAGGAAGGTTTGCTGCGCTTGGGTTAACTGTTACAGAAATAAAAACGTAAATACTATCATTAGCTTCAATATCCAGGTTGGTGACTTCACTGGTTGCTGTTCCATTCACATTCATTTTATAAGCAGAACTGGTACCGCCCATTAGTTTAACCTTACCAAGGCGAAGTTTTTGGTTGTTATCGTTGATTATTTTGAATGATTTGGTGATAGAACCTGTAGTGGTAAAAACCGTATCATATTTTAAAGTATCGGCAGTAATATTCACCTGGGCAAATTCGCTGGTAATAAAAGAGTCTTTTTTGCAGGAAGCAAGTAAAGTAATAAGTAAAAAAGTAGAAAAGTAAAAAAGGGGGGTAATTCGCTTCATTTTTCAAATTTATACATATTTGGGTACACTTATGTTTGTGTTATTTGGCAGCATATGCTAAAGTTGCAATACTAAGTTTAGCATCCGTTGCGTCCAGTATCACACTGCCACAGGCTTCCAAAGTGGCACCGGTAGTTATCACATCATCCACCAATAACAGCTTTTTGCCGTTCAACCCGGCCGGTTTTGCCACTTTAAAGCTGTCTTTTACGTTTTCCCAGCGCTCAGTTCGGTGTTTACGGGTCTGGGTTTCGGTGGCATGCTGGCGGATGACAGCACCTGTCAAAACCGGGATATTCATTACAGAAGATATGCCATTACAGATGATTGTTGCCTGGTTATACCCCCGTTTATGCTCCTTGTCGGCAAAAAGCGGCAGGGGAACCAGGGCATCCAGGGAAGAAAAACGGTTACTTTTCAGCATTGTTTTTCCCATGATCTCGCCCAGGTAAAAACCAATTGCTGTATCATTTTTATATTTTAACCGGTGAATCAGATGCTGCATTAAAAATGCTTTTGAAAAATAAAACTGACTGTAAGCAGCTTCTAAATTTATTCTTCCCCAGAAATATTTTTCAACCGGGTTGCTGGGTAATGATGCAAAATTTGTGTGAGGAAGATCATGTATACAGGTTAGACAAAGAAGGTTATTTTTTTCCAGCAGGTCAGATCCGCAGCCGGTACAAACGTGCGGATACAAAAGATGTATGGTACTGCTGACAATATTTTTCAGTTGGGCAATCATTGTAAAAATTACAACAACAAGTTAAAACAAATATTGATACAGTTCTTCAACCTTGCCCAAAGGCACCACTTCAATATTGAATTTTTGTTTACCTAAAGATTTTGAGTTGTACTTACTTACAATGATCTTTTCAAAACCAAGTTTTTCTGCTTCAGCGATACGTTGTTCAATCCGGTTAACGGCTCTGATCTCCCCACTTAAACCAACTTCGCCGGCAAAACAATAATGTTGATTGATAGGAGTATCTTCATAACTGCTTAACAAGGCACTTACAATGGCCAGGTCTATCGATGGATCTTCTACCTTAATACCACCGGCGATATTTATAAAAACATCTTTAACACCAAAATGAAAGCCGCCTCTTTTTTCCAGCACGGCTAATAATAATTGTAAACGCCGCAGATCAAAACCGCTTACGGTTCTTTGCGGTGTGCCATACACACTTTGTGTTACCAATGCCTGGCCTTCTATTAATAAAGGTCGAATTCCTTCCATCGTAGCTGCAATTGCAATACCACTTAGTGGCTCTTCTTTTTGTGTAATAAGAATTTCGGATGGATTGTTTACTGCCCTCATTCCATCACCCGTCATTTCATAAATACCAAGCTCTGCAGTTGAGCCAAAGCGGTTCTTTAATGTTCTTAAAATGCGGTAAGCATAATGGCGGTCGCCTTCAAACTGCAACACACTATCCACCATG
>JBJTMN010000129.1:0-3558 GCA_046070545.1 Ferruginibacter sp. | reverse complement strand
GGCTGTGTTGTCAATGTTCATGGCTTCATTTTTTTAACCTTTCTCAACCTGCTGTCCTGATGGCTGGCAGAACAGCAGGCTGAGTGGGGCTCTTTTCGGAAAATAATTTTTTCATGGCTATACTTTCTGATCTTGTAATCCAGCCTTATCAATGAAAAGCTGAAACAGAGATCAAATTGTAATGGTGCTATACTTTAAGAACTTGTGACCCGGAATAACCGGTTTATCCCCGATCACAACACAAAGATAATAGAATTTTAGTACTATGCAACACATAATACCATATTTTTTATAGTAGTGGGTGGTAGATATTAGCTGTTTTTGTCTAAAACCCTTTACTGTATTGAGTTTTGTGATTAAAAAATATTTTTCCGAAAAAACCCTGTTTGGATGAACGGCAGATTTTGGGGTATAAATGGAGTATCTTAGGGCAGATTTTCCGGTTCTGCCGGTAGAAATGACTCATAAAAGCAGAGCTGTTAATCTTTTTATAACAACCCCATTGCCCGTAACATTGGCTCTTATATTGTTCGTATATTACTTAAGGAGGATACATACATGAAATATATTTTTTACACCTTAATAAGCCTGGTAATATTTTCCGGCTGCAGTACTGCCCATAAAGATTATTTATCACGCAGTGATAATGATAATACCTTGTTTGATGCCATTAAAACATTAAAAAAACACAACGATGATACGGCTGCCTTGAATGCATTACCGCCTTTATATACGGCTGCACAACAAAGGAACCTGCGCAAAATAAATAGCTATTCCAGCTCTCCCAATATTGACCGCTGGGATAAAATGCTGAATGCCTACGCAACCCTGCAGGAAATGCATGATGCTATTGTTGAAAATGATGCTGCCAGCCGCATGGTAACACCGGTTAATTACCAGCAAACTATCTATGATCTTAAACAACAGGCTGCAGCTGATTATTACAGTATGGGTAGCCAGTTCTTAAGTAAGCCGGGGCGCAATGATGCAAAAACCGCCTATAACTATTTTAAGAAGGCCGATAAACTGGTGCCCGGTTACCAGGATGCCACGCTGAAAATGGATGAGGCTTACCAGAACGCTATTGTGAACGTAGTTATTAATCCGGTGCAGGATAATTCTTACTTCTTTAACAGCGGCTGGGGCAATTATGGATACAATTACAGTAATGAATATTTTCAGCAAACCCTGGTTCGGGAACTGAAGGGCATAAACAGCAACCGCTATCCTGCCCGTTTTTATACCGATTGGGAAGCCCGGCGTGATAATGTGCAGCCGGATTGGGAAATTAACCTTACGCTCAGGAATATGAACATACCCAGGCCTCAAACCTATACCTATTCCCGTAACGCAAGTCAGCAGGTTGAAACCGGGCGTGATACCAGCGGCAAGGTCATTTACAGAACAGTATATGCAACTATAAACATTGCCAGGCAGTCTTTTACGGCCAATGCCGATATGGAAATAAATATAAAGGACCTGGTAACCGGTAAAAATATCGTGTATACTACCTTCAGGGAAGATTACCGCTGGGAGGAAGAACATGCAACGTACAATGGTGATAGCCGTGCACTAAGCGCCAATGACCGGGCATTGATCAATAACAGTTATTACAACGAACCACGAAGAGAAGATGTTTTAAATGAACTCTATCGAAAATTATATCCGCAGGTGAAGAACAAGATCAGTTATGCGGTTGATTGGTAAGCTGCGTTTTACCTATATAAAAATCCTATACACAAGCCAGCTTACCAGGTAGGCCATGCCGGTCATATATATCAGCTGAATTACGGGCCATTTCCAGCTGCGGGTTTCCCTTTTTACTACAGCCAATGTACTCATGCATTGCATAGCCAGTACGTAAAATACCAGCAACGATAAACCTGTTGCCAGGTCGTACACTTTGCTGCCATCGTGCCTTACAGCGGCATTCATTTTTTGTCGCAGCGTACTGTTGTTCTCATTGGCATCTTCGCCTACGCTATATAATGTGGCCATAGTGCCTACAAACACTTCCCTGGCAGCAAATGAGGTTATTAATGCAATGCCAATCTTCCAGTCGTACCCCAGCGGACGTATGGCAGGTTCAATAGCTTTACCCAAAGTACCGGCAAAGGAGTTTTGTAACAGTTCTGTCTTGCGTTGCTTATTCAGTTCATTTGCCTGCTGTGGATTATCTTTTGTGAGCTGCTCGTACTTGGCAGTAACTGCAGCCATTTTTTCTTTGGGGCCGTATGTACTTAAAGCCCAAAGCAGCAGGCTTATCATCATAATTACCTTACCGGCATCAAACACAAATATTTTAGCTTTTTCGATCATGGTACTCAAAGCATTCTTCCACCTGGGTGCCCGGTAAGTTGGTAATTCTAAAATAAAGAAACTACGTTCGGTACTTTTAATGAACCATTTCATTACCCAGGCCACTATCAAAGCCATTACGGTGCCCATTAGATACAGTGCCATCATCACCAGTCCCTGCAGGCTTAAAAAACCAAAATATATTTTAGAAGGGATTACCAGAGCTATCAGGATCGTATACACCGGCAGCCTGGCACTGCAGCTCATCAGCGGCGTTATCATGATGGTAAGCAGGCGTTCTTTTTTATTTTCAATATTGCGGGCGCTCATAATAGCTGGCACCGCACAGGCAAAGCCACTGATCATGGGCATTACACTTTTCCCGTTCAGCCCTACTTTGCGCATCAATTTATCAGAAAGAAAACTGATACGGGCCATATAGCCGGTATCTTCTAAAATGGTTATTATCCCAAACAAGATCATGATCTGCGGAATAAAGATCAATATTCCACTCAATCCCGCTACCACTCCATTTATCAGCAGATCGCTCCACCAGGTTACCGGCAGGTTATTACTGAGCAATCCGCTAAGCTGCCCAAACACCCATTCAATGCCATCCATAGGATATTTGGCAACCCAGAAAACACTTTGAAAGAGCAGGAACAAAACTGCCATCAGAATGAGATAGCCCCAACGGCGATGCAGCAACACATCATCCAGCTTTTCGGTAAACAATGCTTTTTGCAGTGGGTCGGCTTCTACAACTGTTTGCTGCATGATATGTTTAATGCGCCCGTAACGCTGCATGATCTCTTCGGCCTGCGTTTTAGTAGGATTGAATTTATTGTCAGCCTCTATTTGTTCAATAGTTTCCTGCATTCCTTCCTGCAGCAAAAACTGTTCATGATTGATAAGATAGTGAATGGCCGTGTAACTGCTGATATCGGGGTAATGAACTTTTACGGCATCAATGGCAGCAGGAGCCTGCGCATGGTTATCAATAAAATTACGGGCTGCCAGCTGTGACAGGTTTTCTGCTGACTGCTCGATCACTTTCTTTAACTGATCGATCCCTTTGTTTTTCCTTGGGTTTATGGGAACGATGGGGACACCCAGTTCTCTTTCCAGTCCCGGTATATTGATCTGGGTTCCTTTACGCTTGGCAAGGTCCATCATGGTAAGCGCCATCACTACGGGAATGTTCAGGTCAATTATCTGGGAGCAGAATAAAAGATTACGTTTTAAATTACTGGCATCGGC
>JBJTMN010000128.1:0-2496 GCA_046070545.1 Ferruginibacter sp. | reverse complement strand
TTGTTCTGGCCTTTATTGAGGAAGATCATCCGCATTTGTAAAACACAGCGTATCAACAGTATTGCAGACCTGATCTCTATCCGGTACGGAAAAAATTTCTCCCTTGCCGTGGTGGTTACCATATTATGTATGGTGGGTATTATTCCATATATCGCCCTGCAGCTGAAAGCCATTTCCGGCAGCATGAATATTTTAACTGCTACTGCAGAAAGCGGTACCGGCCTCAAGAATATTCTTGGAGACAATGCTTTTTACATTTCAGGTGTACTTGCCTTTTTTATTATTTTGTTTGGAACAAGATCGATCGATGCATCTGAAAAACATGAAGGCCTGGTTGCTGCCATTGCTTTTGAATCTATTATTAAACTGGTCGCTTTTGTTGCAGTTGGCTTGTTTGTTACTTATGGACTTTTTAATGGCTTTGGAGATATTTTTTCCAAAGCTGCAGCGAACGATACGCTTAAAAAACTGTTCCAGTTCAGCAAGGATACACCTTATACAACCTGGACCGGCCTTATTCTGCTTTCCATGCTGGCCATTGTATTTTTACCCAGGCAGTTTCAAATTGCCGTAGTTGAAAATGTAAAGGAAAATCATTTAAAAAAAGCCATCTGGGTATTTCCGCTGTATCTGTTACTCATTACATTTTTTGTTTTACCCATTGCTTTTGGCGGCAGCCTGTTGTTGGGTAAAAGCGGTATCAGCGCCGATACTTATGTACTGGCACTACCCATGCATTACGGCGCCGGTTTTCTTAGTTTCCTCACTTTTATAGGTGGTTTTTCTGCAGCTACCAGTATGATCATTGTGGAGACCATTGCCATCAGTACCATGATGAGTAATAATATTGCAACGCCCCTTTTACTGGCGGCACAAAAATTCAAGCCCAAAGGAGACGGGCAGCTTACAAGATCCATCTTAAACATACGCCGCTTCAGTATATTACTGATCATAACTCTGGCTTTCCTGTATGATAAATTGGTGGCGCAGCATTTTACCCTGGTATCTATTGGTATGGTTTCTTTTGCTGCGGTGGCTCAATTTGCACCGGCTGTAATCGGTGGTATCTACTGGAAGAACGCTTCACAAAAAGGAGCTATGGCCGGCATCTCCATTGGCTTCGTTACCTGGTTTTTTACTGCTGTTATTCCATCTATGGCGAGCTCAGGAATTATCGATATCAGTATTGTTGAGAAAGGCCTCTTCGGATTTGAGTGGCTAAAACCTCTTTCGCTTTTCGGAATGGAAGGGATGGATTCCATAACACATTGCTTTTTCTGGAGTATGTTATTCAATATTACAGCTTTTGTAACGGTATCACTGAACAGCAGGAAATCGGAACAGGAAATATACCAGGCAGAGATATTTGTTGATATATTTCGCTATTCTGCCGCTACCGAAAGTAATACGATGTGGAAGGGCACGGCCCATCTTCCGGAGTTAAATTCACTGCTTGCAAATTTTTTAGGGCACGAGAGAGCTGAAAAGATTATCGTAACCTATGCACGACGCAATAAGATATCACTGGAAGGTAAAGCGGCAGATTCACGCCTGGTAAGCTTTGCAGAAAAAATACTGGCAGGTGTTATTGGTTCCGCATCGGCGCATATTATGGTAAGCAGCGTTACTAAGGCCGAAAAACTGAAAATAGATGAAGTGATTCATATCCTCAGGGAATCCCAGCAAATGATTGAACTGAATAAGGAGCTAAAAAAGAAATCGGCGGAATTGCAAAAGGCAACCCAGCAGCTTACCGCTGCTAACGAACAGTTAAAAGAGATGGATATGCTGAAGGATGAGTTCCTGTATACTGTAACACACGAATTACGTACCCCCATAACGTCCATTCGTGCAATGAGTGAAATTGTGCATGATAACACGGATATGCCCGAAGAACAACGGCAGGTTTTTCTTGGCAATGTCATCAAGGAAACGGAAAGGCTAAGCCATTTGATAACGCAGGTGTTAAATCTGGAGCGTTATGAAAGCGGGCGTCAGCAACTTAATCTTAACGCAGTGTTACTAAACGTACTTATAAAAGACAGCATTCATTCACTACAGCCGCTGGCAGATGAAAAGAAGATTGTTATTCAACAACAAATACCAGACTCTATGTTCCTGGTGCGTTGCGATGCTGATCTGTTGCAGCAGGTGCTGAACAATCTTTTATCCAATGCCATAAAATTTGTTGAACCGGGAACCGGGAAAATAAAAATTTCTGTTCATAGCAGTGATGATGAACTGCAGGTTTGGGTTGAAGATAACGGACAGGGTATTCAGCCTGAATTGCAGGAACTGGTATTTGAGAAATTTTTCCAGGCCAGGAACCAGACCTTGAAAAAGCCACATGGCAGCGGACTGGGCCTTGCCATCTGTAAAAAAATAATTGATATGCATCACGGCAGAATATGGGTGGAGAGTGACGAAGGTAAGGGTTCACGGTTTATCTTTACACTACCAAACGGTTAATGTAAAAATGAATAAAGGGTATAAAAT
>JBJTMN010000127.1:0-4144 GCA_046070545.1 Ferruginibacter sp. | reverse complement strand
GTGGCGAGAGGCAAAGGCTTACCATTGCCCGGGCTGTACTTAAAAACCCGCCCATACTCATCCTGGACGAAGCCACATCTTCCTTAGATACTGAAAGCGAACGCCTGGTGCAGGATGCCATCAACAACCTCATGAACAACCGTACCTCCATCGTTATTGCACATCGTTTATCAACCATCCGCCATGCCGATGAAATTATCGTTTTACAAAAAGGTGAGATCGTTGAAAGAGGAACGCATGATAGTTTGATCGCACAGGATGGATTTTATAAGCGTTTGGTGGATATGCAGGAAGTGCGGTAAACAAAGACTTATTATTTTAGAGATCCTTAATAATACCCAGCATACCATGAGGTATTAATTAGTATACTTCTCAATGAATTACTCTGAACGAAAAATGCAGGAATTGGATTCCCTCATTCAGTAATAGGGTATATTAACTATAGTCCTTATTTGAAATCCTTCCATTTAAAAAGAATTTTGTGGCCATTTGTTTTGTTGCCAAACGAAAAGGCCACAACTAAAACGCCACAAATTTTAAGGTATTGGTATTGAAAAAGTTTAAGAAAGTACTAGGCACCTTCAATCAACCCCACCGCATTTCCCCAAAGATCATTTACAACTGCTACTTTAATACCGCCGCCAACTTCTTTTACATCATCCACCAGCACAGCGCCATCGGCAACCAGGCTGTTCACGCATTTTTCAATGCCATCCACACTCCAGTATACAAAGGAATGATTACCTGCTGTTACTCCGGTCATATCGGGATCCAGGCCCAGTTCGCAGCCATTGATATCAAAACCCACATAAAAGGGCATATCAAAATAGGGTTCAATACCGGTGATCTTTTTATACCATTCCTTGGCCTGCTGTAAGTCAGCTACATGGTACACAACGGTTCTTAATTTTTTAAACATAGATTTTTTTTAACCACAAAGACACGAAGGCACAAAGGTTCACCAAGTTTGCGAATAAAAAAAGGAGAACGATTACTCATTCTCCTTTTAATTATTCATTTTTAATTCTTAATTATTTTGCTGCTCCCATCTTCGCTTCCATACTCAAAGTAGCATGTGGTACCGCACGTAAACGGGCTTTATCAATCAGCTGGCCGGTTACACGGCAAATGCCGTAGGTTTTATTTTCAATACGCATGATGGCTTTTTCCAGGTGATCAATGAAGGTGATCTGGCGGCTGGCCATCTGGCTCAGCTGCTCCCTTTCCATACTCATGCTGCCATCTTCCATGGTCATGTAGCGTGCATCATCATTATCCCCACCCATTTCATCCTTGCGGGTGATCAATCCCTGCAGGTAAGCCAGTTCTTTCTTGGCAGAATCCAGCTTGCGGTTGATGATCTCCCTGAACTCGGCCAGGTCAGCATCGCTGTAGCGGTTGATGGGGGCTCCCAGGTCATGCTTTGGCTGATCCAGTACTGATTTGGTAAAATCAGGCTGGTATTTACGGGCAGTTTTGGTATTTATTTTTGGTAAAACAACTGGTTTTGCTGGTACTATCTTGATATCTTTTGCTTTTTCAGGCGATTTGGCTCTCACCGGTGCCGCAACTTTTTCAGGTGCTTTTTTCACTGCCGCCGCTGGTTTAGCTGCCGGTTTTTTCACTTCAATCTTCTTTGTCATAGGTTTATTTACGATTTTTTTTGGCGCAGGCTTAACCACGGGTTTTGCCGCTTTTTTCACCACAATTGCCTTTTTTGGGGCCTTTTTTATAACTTTTTCTACCTTTTTTACTGTTTTCTTAGCTACTGGCTTAGGTGCTGGTTTTTTGGCCACTACCTTTTTGGGCGCAGGTTTTTTAGCTGCAGCCTTTTTAACCGGGGCCGGCTTCTTTGAAGGAGCTGCCTTTTTCACTGGTTTTACCACTTTTTTTGCCGCTGGTTTAGCAGCTTTCTTTTTTGTAGCCATACTATTATCCTTTTTTAAGTACGTTCACTGTTAATATAGCATCATTCACTTCTATTTCAATTCCGTTGTTAATGGCGGGTAAAAAAGCAAGCGAATCAGCCAGAATTTCGGCGCAAATATACTCTTTATATTGAATTATGGACGGTTGCAGCACAGCATTTTCGCTTACCGTAACATCTATCCTGTCGGCCAGGTTAAAACCACTGTCCTTGCTGATGTTCTGAATACGGTTCACAAATTCCCTGGCATCTCCTTCTTTTTTCAAATCATCGGTAATTGTTATATCCAATGCGACTGTTAAAGAGCCTTTTACAGCAATTTCATAGCCCGGTATCTCGTTTGTGGCGATCTCCAGGTCCTCGGCGCCAATGATCACCGGTTCTTCACCCAGGTCTTTATAACCCGGGTTTAAAATAAATTCCCCATCCAGCACTTTGTCGATGGTTGCATTATCAAATGCCGCTATCTGTTCGGCCGCCCATTTCATTTTTGCCCCCAGTTTTTTACCCAGGGTCTTAAAATTGGCCTTGGCCTTTTTCCTGATAAAATCATTTTCGGCGCCCAGCACATCTACTTCTTTAATATTTGTTTCGGCCTTAATAATATCTTCTACCTTTTTTATCCGGGTTTCCATGGTGGCATCCAGGGCCGGAATAAATACCTTTTGCAGGGGCTGCCTTACTTTCAGGTTTACTTTTTTACGCAGTGATAATATCAGCGAAGAAATATCCTGTGCCAGCTGCATTCTTTTTTCCAGGTCAATGTCAATTACAGCATCAGCTGCTTTTGGAAAATCGGTATGGTGCACCGATTCAGTTGTAAACCTTCCCGAAACTGCATTGAGGTTATTGAACAACCAGTCTGCAAAGAAAGGGGCAACAGGTGCCATCAGTTTGCTCAATGTTTCCAGACATTCATATAGCGTTTGATAGGCACAGATCTTATCATGCTCATATTCACCCTTCCAGAACCGGCGGCGGCAAAGCCTCACATACCAGTTGCTTAAATGGGCATCTACAAAATCTTCAATAGCACGACCAGCCTGGGTAGGCTCGTAAGCATCAAAGTTTTCCTGTACATCTTTTATTAATGAATTGAGCGAGGAAAGTATCCACTGATCTATTTCCGGCCTGTCTTTTACCGGGATATAAGCTTCTTTAAAAGCAAATCCATCTACGTTGGCATACAGGGCAAAGAACTGGTAGGTGTTATACAGCGTACCAAAGAATTTACGTTGCACTTCCTTGATACCTTCCACATCAAACTTTAAGCTATCCCAGGGCGATGCATTGGTGATGAGGTACCAGCGGGTGGCATCTGCACCAAAGCTGTCGATAGTTACAAAAGGATCTACTACATTACCCAGGCGCTTGCTCATTTTATTACCTGCTTTATCCAGCACCAGGCCATTTGAAACAACGGTTTTATAAGCCAGGCCTTTCAGTTCGCCGGATGCTGGCGGGTAAAGTCCGTGTTCTTTTAATTTTTCTTCAACACTTTCTTTTAATAAAGATCCCAGTGCATGCAAGGTATAGAACCAGCCTCTTGTCTGGTCAACCCCTTCTGCAATAAAATCGGCCGGGTAGCTTTTTGCAAAGGTTTCTACATTCTCAAAAGGAAAATGCCATTGGGCGTAAGGCATGGCGCCGCTGTCGAACCAAACATCAATCAGGTCGGGCACACGCTTCATGGGTTTGCCGGTTGGACTGACCAGGGTGATCTCATCTACATAAGGTTTATGCAGATCCAAAATGCCTTCGTGCAGGTAGTGCTTATTGGTTTCGCCGCCCAGTACTTCCGCAGCTTTTTTTATTTCGCTGTTAAGTTCCGCAATAGAGCCAATGCATAATTGTTCTTCACCATCTTCTGTCTTCCAGATAGGCAAGGGTGTTCCCCAGAAACGGCTGCGGCTGAGGTTCCAGTCAACCACATTTTCCAGCCAGTTGCCAAAGCGGCCTGTGCCTGTGCTGGCGGGTTTCCAGTTGATGGTCTTGTTCAGTTCGATCAGCTTATCCTTAACTGCCGTGGTTTTGATGAACCAGCTATCCAGCGGATAATATAACACCGGCTTGTCTGTACGCCAGCAATGAGGATAGCTGTGTTCGTATTTCTTTACGTCAAAGGCCTTATTATCCTCCTTCAACTTAATCGCGATAAGCACATCGGTAGGCCTGAAATCAGGATTATCGCGTTCCTCATCGCTGTAATATTCTTCT
>JBJTMN010000126.1:0-2054 GCA_046070545.1 Ferruginibacter sp. | reverse complement strand
TGGTATAAAAAATATTTTCAGGGTATCGCCACGGGTTGAATTTATTTCGGGTAAATTTAAGTTCGGGTCAGAAATAGAATATACCGCAGCACAATATGGTACATTTGGTAGCAACTCGAAAGTAACAGGAGCTACCGACAAGATCAATAATACCCGGTTCCTGTTAACAACAACATTTTCATTTTAAACCTAAACCACAACTAACATGAGTAATAATATCAACTCAGAAAAAGGGATGGGCTTTATCATCGGGGCGTCGTCCGTTGGTACGCTCATTGAATGGTACGACTTCTATATCTTCGGTATGCTGGCTACCATCATCTCGAAGCAGTTTTTTCCTGAAGATTCCGGAACATCGGCCCTGCTAAGCACGCTCGCCATTTTTGCAGCCGGCTTTATTGTAAGGCCATTTGGCGCATTGGTTTTTGGAAGGCTGGGAGACCTGATCGGCCGCAAGTATACTTTTTTACTTACCCTGATATTAATGGGAGGCTCCACCTTTGCTATTGGTTTGGTGCCGGGCTTTAAAACGATTGGATGGGCTGCACCTATCATAGTACTTGTATTAAGATTGATCCAGGGCCTGGCCCTGGGAGGGGAGTATGGCGGTGCTGCAACTTATGTTGCCGAACATGCACCCGCAAAAAGGCGCGGTTACTGGACCAGCTGGATACAGACAACGGCAACCCTTGGCCTTTTCCTGGCATTGGGCATCATACTCCTTATACGTAACAGCCAGGGAGTGGATAGCTTTTCGGCGGAGTGGGGCGGATGGCGCTATCCTTTCTGGATCTCTCTTTTACTGGTAATTGTTTCCATCATCATCCGGATGCGCATGAGTGAATCGCCCATGTTTGCCAAAGTAAAGGCAGAGGGGAAAACTTCTGTTAATCCACTGAAAGAAAGTTTTGGTCACCGGGCAAATTTTAAAATGGTTTTGCTGGCTTTGTTTGGAGCGGTAATGGGACAGGGGGTTGTATGGTATACCGGGCAGTTCTACGCACAAACTTTTATTGAGAATATATGCAAGGTGAATTTTGTTGATTCCAGGAATATACTTTTGATCGCTATACTTTTTGCAACTCCTTTCTTTGTTATATTTGGTTCATTAAGCGACCGGGTTGGCAGAAAGTGGATCATGCTGATAGGAATGCTGCTGGCAGTTTTCAGCTACCGGTTTGTTTACCAGAAGTTTCTTGATTACACCAATGTGTCTGCAAAAAGAGAAATGCTGGATATTTCTAAAACAAAAAAATCTGATCCTGTTGCGGCTATTGATGCAAAAGATAAAAAGAAAGCTCTGGTGAGTGTAAAGTATGATTCGGTTTATACCGATGGAGCTGTATATACTTTTACCAAAACTGATACACTGCATTTTGCAGAGGATTATAAAGGCAATACAGCTTCCATTGCATATATAATTGCAAAGAAAGACAGCACTGCAGGATTGGATACTGTTACAGTAAAAACGAAGGTAGCAGCAGGCGTTGTGTTACCGGCAGGTGTTACTTACATCAATGCAGCAAAAAAATCAGCAAAGCCTGGTGTGGTGATCGAGAAATCACTTGACAGTAATACATTCTGGAAAATGGTGGGCTGGGTATTCCTGCTTATTGTATTTGTTACCATGGTGTATGGTCCGATGGCTGCCTTCCTGGTAGAATTATTCCCGACCAAGATCCGCTATACATCTATGTCGCTGCCATACCATATCGGGAATGGGGTGTTTGGTGGCCTGGTTCCTTTCCTGGGCACTTTAATTGTTGAATTTACAAAAACGAAGGAACTGCCCGGAGGAGATCCGCTGGCCGGCTTATGGTACCCGATAGGTATTGCGGCCCTGTGTTTTGTAATTGGTGCTATATACTTACGCAACCATATTGACGAAGATGTGATGGATTAATTTTTATAACTTTAAAACACAATAATATGAACGCATTAAAAAAATACCTGGGAATCATATGGATGGCGCTTTCGCCTGCAATTGTCGGCTTCTTATTTTGGCAGGCTTCAGAAAAGATCGGTAAAGCAACTGAGGCCACCAAAGCAAATGT
>JBJTMN010000125.1:0-3033 GCA_046070545.1 Ferruginibacter sp. | reverse complement strand
AAAAGTACCATCGCTTCTTTCCGTAATTTCATATTCATCCTGGCCGGTTTGCGGCACATCGCCTACGATCGCTTCCAGGATATCATTCAGTGTTATCATGCCTTCCAGTGTGCCGTATTCATTCACTATAAAGCAGCCATGGATCTTTGTTTCTTTGAATTTTTCCAGCAGCTGGTAAGCTGTATTATTTTCAGGTACAAACAAAGCAGGTTTGGCAATATCTTTTAATAATGCACCAGGTTGTGCTTTCAACAGGTCTTTTACACTGATGATACCCTTGATATTATCAACTGTTTCTTCGCATACCGGATAGCTTGAATAAATAACCGTGTCCATTTTATCTTTTACCTGCTGCACCGTTTCGTTGCCATCAAACCAGATAATATCTGTCCGGTGTGTCATCAGGGAAGTGATGTTCCTGTCGCCCAGGTGAAATAATCTTTCAATGATATCCTTCTCTTCTTCTTCAATGGCTCCATGCTCACTACCCTCGGCCACCATAGCTTTGATCTCTTCTTCCGTAACTGCATTGTCGGCCGATGTTTTGATGTTGAATAGTTTAAAGAACAGCTGTGATATCTTTGACAGCAGCCATACAATGGGATAAGTAACGATCGATAAAACATTCATGGGCCCTGCAACGAACCTGGCAATTTTTTCGGCACGTAACATACCCAGGCGCTTAGGCACCAGTTCGCCAAAAATGATGGAAAGAAAAGTAACGATGATGACAATGATTACAGTAGAAATAGTTTCGGCATAAGGCTTCAGCAGTTCAATCTGCTCGATATAGGGTTTCATGTAATGCCCGAATTTTTCCCCGGAATACACACCCGTTAAAATAGCGATCAGTGTAATAAAGATCTGTGCAGTGGATAGGAATTTTTCGGGATTTTCCGCCAGCTCCAATGCGGCTTTCGCTTTCAGGTCGCCCTTTTTTGACATAGCTTCCAGCCGGGTTTTACGGGCACTAACCAGTGCTATTTCACTCATTACCAGCAATCCGTTAATGATGATCAGTAAACCTAAAACAACTATTTCCAACATATATTTTACACTAAACCGTAGTTTTTGTTAAACGATTTTCCAGACAAATATCCGATAAGTATTCCAATTAGCCCTCCGCAGAATACATCAAGCGGATAATGGACCCCAACATACACCTGTGCATACGATATGCCGAAGGCCCAGAAAAAGAATATAACCGGCCATTTATTAAACTGCTTACCCAGGGTTAAATAAAAAAACATGGCCATGGCAAAATGGGTGGCAGCATGCGAAGAAGTGAAACTGGAGCTTTGAGGCCGGTAACCTACCAGCACATGTACCCAGGAAGCAATAGCAGGTTCGTTGCAGGGTCGCAGACGGATAATATTTTGTTTGATGATGCTGCTGCTTACAAAATCGCTTATAATGATCGTACCTACGGCCAGCAAGACCCACCACCAGCCCGTCTTCTTAAAATTAGTTACCATCAGCAACACCAGGAACAGGTAAAGAGGATACCACATTTCAGCATTACGCAGCCAGGGCATGAGCCAGTCGAAAAATGGATTACTCCACTGGTTGTTGATGATCTTAAATAAATGCCTGTCGTAGGCCAGCAACTGTTCCATTAAATGTAATATGTGTGTTAAATAAGCACCGGCCAAAATTAATTAAACTAAATTTGTTATCTCATTAAATAATAATTCATGCTGTTTTTACAACGGATCCCAAAATTGCTGCGCTGGATCTTTTCACTACTGTTGATTTTGCTGATAGTAATGACCATCTCCCGCCTGATCATATTCTGGAAATTCAATCCGCCGGGAAAAGCTTTTTCAGGCTCTGCATTCATTATGGGATTCAGGTTTGATGCCCGTGTCATCTGCATTGTTGGATTATTCATGATGCTCCTATGTGCCATACCTTTTTTAAACCCTTTTAAAAATTTCAAGGCAAAGAAGTTCTGGAATATTTTTCTGCCATTGCTTTTCATCATCATGGTACTGGTGCTGGCCATAGATTTTTACCATTTTGATTACCTGCACCAGCGGCTTAACGCCACTGTTTTAAACTACCTGCAGGATGCAGGCATATCTTTTAATATGATGTGGCAGACATACCCGTTGCTGAAGATCAGCATCGCCATCATATTCCTGTTGGTTTTGGCAGGATTTGGTTTTGGAAGATTACTGGCACATTACCAGCAGCAGGATAGTTTTTACAAACGCAGAGGAGTACTTTCTTACATTCTTGCTTTTCTCATTTTTGGTATTTTCATCTTTGGCAGAATTGGCCAGTTCCCTTTACGCTGGAGCGATGCCTATACCTTAAGCGACGATTTTAAAGCGAACCTGGCTTTAAACCCTTTCCAGAGTTTTTTAAGCACCTTAAGTTTCAGGAATTCATCTTACGATATAAAAAAAGTGCGGGGATATTACCCGCTCATGTCCGGTTACCTGGGCGTACAAGCTCCTGACAGTTCTTCGCTGAATTTTCAACGGCTTTACCCTGCAGCAGATACCGCTGCCAGTAAACCAAACATCGTTCTGGTTATTTGTGAAAGCTTCAGCGCTTACAAAAGCAGTATGTACAATAATCCGTTAAATACAACTCCTTACTTCAATGAGATGTGCAGGAATGGTATTTTCTTTGATCGTTGTTTTACACCCGCCTATGGCACGGCCCGAGGCGTGTGGGCTACTATCACCGGCGTACCTGATGTGGAAAGCCCCAAGACTGCCAGCCGTAACCCCAATGCGGTAGATCAGAATACGATCATTAACAGTTTCAGCGATTATGATCATTTTTACTTTTTGGGTGGAAGTGCTACGTGGGCAAACATACGTGGCGTATTAACCAACAATATTAAAAACCTGAAACTGTACGAAGAGAATGATTATGCTGCCAAAAATGTAGAGGTGTGGGGAATAAGCGACAAAAATTTATTTTTAGAATCGAACAGGATATTAAAACAGCAAACCAACCCTTTCTTTGCAGTTATTCAAACTGCCGACAATCACCGGCCATACACCATACCGGCAGAAG
>JBJTMN010000124.1:0-5589 GCA_046070545.1 Ferruginibacter sp. | reverse complement strand
AATACGGCTTTGCTTACATACAGCAGTCCATGCACATTGCTGTTGAGCATGGTTTCCCAATCGTTCATATCGGCTTCTTCAAAGCTGTCGCGGCCCAGGGCCAGGCCAGCATTGTTTACCAGTACATCTATCTTTTGCCATGGCTCCGGCAGGTTTGCAAAAACTTCCTGCACGGCCTGCCTGTTTTGTACATCAAAGCAAAGGGGAAGTACTTTAATGCCGTGTGCTGTTTCAAGCTGGTTTTGCAGTGCAAGTAATCTTTCCTGGCGGCGCCCGGTAATGATCACATCATCACCTGCGGCTGCAAATTTTTCGGCACAGGCCTTCCCTATTCCGGAACTGGCTCCCGTTATTAAAACTATCTTTTTCATGTATGCAATGTAATGGAAGCTGCTGAAATAAAAAAAGCCAGGCTTACTTAACCGGGCGTTTCTTATGTGTGCAATGAATTTATCGGATCAGTATTACCGAGCCTTTTCTTTTTAATTTGTTGTTGAGATAATCTACCCCTTCGGCATACCAAACATAAGTGGCCATCTGTTGTTTAACGCCTGCAAATCTGCCATCCCAGCCTGCGCCATTGCCGGTACCGGAATATAGCATTTGTCCCCAGCGGTTGTACACCCGGAAGATATCTACCGATTTCATACCAATGGGTATGGGTTTAAAAATATCATTATTACCATCGCCATTGGGTGTAAAGGCATTGGGTACCAGCAGGTCGGGTTTTATACGAAATACATGTACCCGTATGCTGGCATCATCAAAACAACCAAAATTATTGCTGACCCTAACGGTGTAGGTGATATCATTTTGCGGCAGCGAAATAGGGTTACGTATCAAAGGATTATCCAGCCAGGTAGTGGGTGTCCAGGAATAATTGGTGCTGCCGCTTGCACTTAACTGCAGTGGCTGGCCCAGTACTACCGATGTATCAGTAGGGCCTGCGCTGGCTTTTATCTTTGCCACAAACAGGAACATGGTATCCTTCACCGGTTTGGGGCATCCCAGCACATCCCGTACAGTAACAATGTAACGCACATTATCGGTAGGTTTTACCGATACCGGGTTGGGTATATTGGTAGCGGTTAAAAAAGCACTGGGGCTCCAGCTGTAGATACTGCCGCCGCTTGCCTGCAACTGTGCCGAGTTACCAAAGCAGATGGTATTATCAGGCCCCGCATTGGCAGCAGGGTATGGTATGGGTGTAACCTTAATATCGTTTTCGGCAGTACACTTTCCAATATTGCCCAGTACATGATAGGTGGTGGTTACCATCGGCCTGGCTGTAGGGTTTTTTATGAAGGGATTATTGAGTGTATTGTTTGCTGGGTTTTCTGTCCATACATAATGCAGGGCATCGCTGGTAAGTCGTAATAAAACCGAATCGGTGCGGCAGATGGTAGTATCAGGCCCGGCAAACTGGGTTACATTATTTACCACCCTTACCCGTATGGTATCGCGGCCTTTACATCCAAAAGCATCTGTAAGCTGTACCTGGTAAGTAGTGGTAACATCCGGGCTCACCAATGGATTGGCTACGTTTATATTATCGATCATGTAATTGGGGCTCCATAAAAAAGAACCTGCACCTACTGCATTTAACTGCAGGGTATCAATTACACAGATCAGGGTATCTTTTGGTAAAACACTTAATGGAGGCTGATCAAGAACATCAATGGTTTTGTAAAGCGTATCAATACAACCCACGCTGGTTCCCACAATAAATTCCACATTATAGCTATTGGCACTTGCATAACTATGTGTAGGATTTTTTATGCTTGACGTATTTGAAGGGGAAATGGGTTCGCCAAAGGTCCATTTCCAGTAATTAACAGAACCAAAATTTGCAGCGGTTAAATCATTGAACTGAATAGGTGTGTTTTTACATTTGCCCAAAACTTCAAAATCTGGGAAAAAACCAGGGAAGGCTTTAACCGGTGCTGTTGAAGAATCGGAGCATTGCAATCCCCGGTTTACTACCAGTTTCACAATATAATTACCAGGTGCAGCATAGGTATGTGGTGCTATTGCTGAAGTGGATGTGTTACCATCACCAAAATCCCAATAATAGGTTTGAATGTTTGCAGAACCGGCATTATTGCTGAAAACAAAATCCAGGTTATCACAATTTCTGTATACAGGATCTAATTTTGAAGAAGCTAAAGAACAATTGTCTACTGTTAAAATAAAATCTTTTCGATGGTTGCCAATTAACACACCATTTCTATATTCATTTATACAAACACAAACAACATAACTACCCGGCACAGGCGGGGCGTTGCCTGCAATAATACCCGTTTGAGTGTTCAATACAGCAGCCGAACCCAAAGGGTTACTGCCAGAATATCCGTTAATGTAATTTACAGATTGGTAAGGGGGTGCAGATGGAGTTACATTGGTGGAATTGGTTGAGGCACCACGATTGTATGCATAACAATAAGAATAAACCAATGAATCCCCATCGGGATCAATAGCACCAAAATCAAAAATAAAATTGGCTCCGTAACAAATAGGAACAAGCAGGGTTTTAAACTGCGGACTGCTGTTGTTACCCGATGGTAAGGTTCTTAAGCCCGGAATAGTGCATACATAAGTTGAGCCCTCGCCTTGTCCGGGAGGGGGCACTGTACTTACATTTTCTATGGGTGTAATCCTGCAACAGGTTTGATAAGCTCCGGTATACCCGTTATTATTATTAAGTAGGTCAATGGTAAAAGAATATATACCAACACTGTAATCCAGGTTGGGCGGATTTTCCATACAAGCAGGTGGAGGATCAACCGGAACAGTAGAGGTAGATGTAAGTGAAATATCAAAGGGTGATGAAGAAACCTGGGTATTATTATCATTGTTGAAAATGCCGATCCGGACAACTCCGGGCATCCCGGCACAATTGATACAATCATTATCCCGGAATAATTTAAGGGTAATCCTGTATTTTTTGGTATTTGGTAAAGCCCCCGGTCCCAGGTATTCATAGATCATTTCGCCCCCGGATATATGCGAAGCAAAACTGTCAGAAACGAAGAAAGCTAAAATGGAAAAAAGCAGGAACCTCTTCATACGGTAATTTAAAGCAATTATAAGAGTTAAAAATACTGAAAAACGCTGCCTTTTACAACTGAATGTTACAGGGATGGGTTAATAAACTGTAAAATTGCTTTATTGAGTTTACCGGGTTCTTCAAACATACCCATGTGTGCCGTGTTGCGAAGGATATGTATGTACGACCGGTCGGGTATATAACATTGCTGCATACTTTGCTCAAAAGGTACGGCTTTATCGTGCAGGCCAATGGTGAACAGGATGGGCTTGCCGGAGTTTTTAAGTACCGTTGTTCTGTCGGGCCGGTCGATCATGGCCTGGTAATAAGCAATGATCGCTTCATCGGCAAAGGCCTTGCTTTTTTCTATTTGTGTGTCAACAACTCCCTGGTTATTGATCACCCAGCTTTCACTGAAAAGGTCGGTGATAACGGCTTTTAAAAATTCAAAGGCGCCATTCTTCTTTACAAATTCAATTGATTTTGAGCGGTTGGCTTTTTTCTCATCATTGTCAGCAAAAGCCGATGAATGCACAAGAGCAACGGAAGAAAGCATGTGAGAATATTTTTCGGCAAATGCCAGGCTGATGTAGCCGCCCATACTGTGGCCGACTAAAACCCCCTGAACTGCGTTCGTTCCCTTAACAGGGAACTCCTGAAGGGGGAATCCGGGCTCAAATTCTATTAAAGCTTTTATCATTTCAGCCATTCCTTCAATGCTCATGTCATCGATCATTTCAGATCGGCCGCTGCCGGGCAGATCGGGGATGATGAGATAGCAATGATCTTTAAGAAATTCAATTTGATTTTTCCATACATCGCCGTCTTCGGCAAAGCCGTGAATTAATACAACAGGCTTGCCTGCACCAACTGTGCGGTAAAAGATTGTAGAGGATTGATATGTGAAGGTTTTTTCAGCCACGAATAACACAAATTTACATTAATATATTCGTGTTAATTTGTGTCATTAGAGGCAAATGATTTTTTTATACTCCGGTAGATCAACAATAAAACGATTGGTATCAATCCATTGTTCATTTGTTGTGGTAAAAAGAACCAGCTTATTAAAACAGCCATTAATGCCACAGCTGTAAACTTAAAATATTGTTGCACCCCATTTTTTTTACTGTTTACAAAAAATGCCATGATGGTATGCGTGGGCCATGCCCAGAGCAGGTTAAAATTATCTTTGGTCATGCTGTGATCGGTACCAAACCACATGAAAATTAAAATGATGCCCAGTACACCGGTAAGGAAGAAGAACAAACCATCGAACCCATACAGGAATGCCTGAGCAAATTTACTTTTTGAATAACCGATCAACACGATAAAGATAGCAAGCAATGAAAAAACCAGCAGGGGAGTAAAAAATGATCCTTTTACATTTTCATTATTTATGGGGTACAGGTTCTGCGATGTTAAAACCATAAAATGGCTGCTGCTGTCTAAACTCTTCATCAGGTTATCAGGCAGGAACTGCATGTTCTCAGCGGTCATGATACCATCGCAGGGTTTACCCAGTAAAATATCGATACCCAGTTTGCTCCAGTCTTTATGGTTCTTATCCAGGTACTGGTGAATGGCCTGGCGAAACCTGCTGCCTGCGGGCATGACAGCAACTTTACAAAAAGCTGAGTCGTGCTGCTTTTTTAAAATATCACGCAGGCGGGTGGTACAGTTATCAAAAAAGAAATCATATTTATAAAACCTGTTCTCTTCTTTCAGGTTGTTGTTCAAAAACTGCTGAATGGTTATTTTTTCCGCAGCAGTTAATTGTAAAACCTGTTCGGTAATGCCGCGGTTGGTGGATTGATAGAGGTCTTTAAAATCCCTGAAATATTCGGCAGATACATAGTACAATAGCTTGCCCTGCACAAACTTCAGGTAAAATCCGTCGTCATCAAAATTGAAAGTGCCGTAATTGTAAACAATATCGGTCATGCTGGTACTGTCAACCACCCTGAAGGCGCTGTGCCCGAAAGTGGAATATAGTTCTTCGCCGGGGGTGCAGGTCAGCAGGGATATACGCAGGCGGGAAGAATCCTGCGCATTGGCTGAATGAAAAATGAAGAATGAAAAATGAAAAATGAACAGCAGTCTGAATATAAAAGCAGATTTCTTCATTGATCGTATTTATTAGAAGGCAGCAAATAAATCAAAGAGATCACTGCCCCAAAAGCAATTATTAATTTTTCATTTTAGTTATTCATTACCAATTACCTGCTGTAATTCGGCGCCTCTTTCGTAATGGCAATATCATGTGCATGGCTTTCTCTCATACCTGCATTGGTGATTTTTACAAATGTGGCCTTTTGTAATTCTTTGATATCTTTTGCACCGCAGTAACCCATGCCAGCCCGCAGGCCGCCTGTAAACTGGTGTACTACTTCTTTTAAATTTCCTTTAAAGGCCACACGGCCTTCAATACCTTCGGGTACAAATTTTTTGATATCGTCTTCCACATCCTGGAAGTAGCGGTCGCTGCTGCCCTGTGCCATAGCACCCAATGAGCCCATGCCGCGGTATTGTTTGAATTTTCTGCC
>JBJTMN010000123.1:0-2938 GCA_046070545.1 Ferruginibacter sp. | reverse complement strand
CCCTAACCAGTTCCTTCAAAGCTTTTTCATAAACAGATACAGGCAGGTGTTCTATCACCTCAAGGCAGCTCACACAATCAAAACTTTCGTCTGCGAAGGGAAGCTCAACAATATCACTTTGCACTTTTTTTGTTTTCACATAATTCAGTGCTGCTGCACTCCTGTCTGTTCCTGTTAGCTCAATTTTTGTTTGTTGTTCCTGCAACCAGTTAAGAAAGACACCGTTACCACAACCAACATCCAGCAGAGAATTCACTTCCGGTGGGATAAGGGCAGCAGTAGTCTTTATCCTGTTAAAATTCCTTTCATCCATCAGCTGACCTTCACTCCAGAAAGAGTCTGCTTCATAATATTGTTTCTCAAAATCACTCATAAATTTCCTTTGCTGAATTTGTAAGACCTGACCAGATAAATAATGTATACAGAAGAATAGGTACAGGCATAAAAAAGTATCATTAAATTCTTATTGTCGAAAAAATAGTTTGAGATATAAAATGATGCAGTGGTCATTCCCAGGAAGAGCAGGTGCAGCACAAAATCTTCCCGCAGTTTATTTGCAAGTATATAAACATAAGAAAGCGGACTAACAATAAACCTGAAGAAAAACATGATACCCAGGAATTGCGCAAACACACCGGCCGTAACCCATTGCTGACCGAATATGAACCCAAATAAAGCCGGTGCAAATAACATGATCGTTAGAAACGGAACAACAGCTATCATACTAAGCGCCTTAAAGGTCTTTACAAATACCTCCCTGCAGTTGCCAAAATGGCTGTAGCTATAACTTGCCTTTTGTTTAAACACGTCAACAATGGCAGATGATAAAAATATCTGCGGCAAACCTAATAACCTTTGCGTGAAATTATAATACCCTACATAATTTGTTCCAGCAAATTTCTGCAACAGGAATATGGGAGTCTGGTTGATCAGGTTATTGATAAAATCTGTAGGAGTTCCATAAATAAGCAGTTGCTTATATTTTAAAGCGATCTTTTTAAAAGTATAAGCATTAGGCCTTCCAACACCAAAATCCTTTGTATTCCAGAAAGTAAATAACAACAAAACCACACTTATAAGTTGTCCCAGTATCAGTCCAACCATTAATCCAGTTTCATTTTTTATCAATAACCCGATACTGATCTGCACCATAGCCGTGATAACCGTTTGTATGACCCGGTTAACTGAGAGTTGTTTATATTTCTGTTGCCGGTTTGCCCAGGTAAGTAAAACCGCATTCAATCCATTCAGAAAAATGGAAAGAGGCATAAAAAAATACCAGAGTTTTAAAGTAGAACTGCTTATTACATCTGAAAAGAAAAAAAGACAGAGAAATATAACCAGGGCAAGAACACTTGCAATACTACTCAGAAAAACAGAAAACCAAAGAACCTGCCGAGCTTCCGAATTTTCTTTGGGCAACATGATCGCCTGTGAATAATGCGAATAAGCAACCACTCCAATCAGACCGCTGATGCTCATGTAAATCCCCAAAACACCATAATCCTGTGCTGTAAAAATCCGGCTCATTACCGGCGCCGTTAGTATGGGGATCACAGCACTGATAACAGTGCCCGTCATCAATGTTGAAATATTCCTGGCTGTGCCAACAGAAATAAATTTGCCTAATCCAAGCCTTTCAAAAATTTTCTTAATCATTTTAATAATAATCCTCCTCAAACCTGTTCTGCAATACTATCATAAATAAGCCTGTCTTAAATGATTGTATTCAATTTACTTTCATTCACCAGACATCAATTGATCAACTCCCAAAAACCCGTTGCCATGATACTCCGCAAACAATTATACAGTTTTCTTTTATACCATTCGTAGCTGAACTGCTCTTTCAGTTTTTGCTGGCTGGGTTTAAATGCGCCCGGGTTATCCAGTACTTTTTGTATGGCCCCGCTGATCTCTTTCAGGTTATCCGGATCAATAACAGTACCCAGTTCGCCATTACAGAGTGCATCTACGCTGCCATCCTTGTTTCCCGCAATGACCGGCAGGCCATAGAACATGGCTTCTATGAACACAATACCAAACCCTTCTTTTTCACTGGGCATGATGAACAGGTAGGCCAGGGTAAAATGGTATGGCATATCTGCATCGGGCACAAAGCCGGTAAAGATCACCCGGTCTTCCAGCCCCAGTGTATGAATGATAGCATCCAGGCGATTCTTTTCTGCAGCATCATACCTGCCTACCAGCAGGTAACGCAGTTTCGGAAACTGCGGCAGCAACGCCGGCAGCGATTCCAGCACGCGGTCGTAGCCCTTATACTGTTCCGTATCCACCATACGGCTAACGGTAAGCAATACCTGGCTATCGGGCTCCAGGTTGTATTGCTTCAGTAACCTGGCTGCCTTGCCAGGCTGCAAGGGTTTCTCCAGGAAAGGGTCCAGGCAGTTATTCATCACCTGGAACTTTGACTCGGGCAGCCCATACAAAGCTTTCATTTTTTCTTTGGTAAAATGACTCACCGGTAAATACAGATCTACCCGCTGCAGCAGTTTTTTCTTCCAGGATGCAACCGGCCGCCATACTTCTATACCATGCGTAATGATCACCAGTTTGGTTTTTGGCCTGAACAGTTTGATGAGTATGCCCGGCAGCAGCAGGTTGATATGGCTTAGCAATACAATATCACTGCGCCGCCCCTCCAGGAAACTGCGCAGCACAAACTGAACCTTTTTGTTTGTAAACCCCCTGTATTTAGTTTGCGGAAAATAAGCATTGCCATCTGCCGTATCCTCTTTACCATACATTGAAAATATCTTAACCGCCCCCCCGTACTGAAGTGTCAGTTCACAAAGCGCCTTGCCTGCCACCCGGCATACTTTTTCTATACCGCCGGTGGTGGAAAAGATGCGTAAGGTGAGGAAGAGGATCCTGGGTTTGATGGCTGGGAGTTTAGGTTTAGGTTAGGTTAAGGTTGAGG
>JBJTMN010000122.1:0-12801 GCA_046070545.1 Ferruginibacter sp. | reverse complement strand
AACATGGTACAGTTGTTTGAAATGTAGCCTGGCTTGCCGGGTTCATTTAACTGAATGCAAAAATGACTTGGCTATTTTCTTTACTGGTATAATACTGAGAGGTTTATTTATCCAGGCTTTAAAAAATTGCCATGCTGCCTTTCTTCTTAATTTATTTTTCAAACATTTCTCTCCGAAATTGATATGCAGGTTGAAAAGTGCATTCCGTGATACTGTGTCCGTTATCATTTTCCTGTGCCTGTATCCCCTGATCATTTCTATACTTTCATTATAGCTTTTGCTCCAGTTTGACGTAATATAATTCTGGTTGTGCAGGCGCCTGTAAACTAGTGGTTCATAAAGTATTACTGCTTTAAAATGACTGGCCAGGCTCAAAATAAAATCAACATCAGAAAATGACTTTTCTTCTTTGAATGATCCGGTTACTTCAATACATTGTTTCCGCAATAATAAGGCTTGGGTGAAAACAGCTATCTCAGATCTGAAGATTGCAATAAAAACCGAATCAAATAATTCCCCTTGCTGTTGTTTATAAAAAAAATCAACAGGTTCTCCGGAATTTCTAAAATTATAACCTCCGGTAAGGCAAAATCCGGCTTCGGGGTATTGTATTAAAGCTGCTACCTGTTTTTCAAGTTTAGTTTCAGCCCACAGATCATCAGAATCTATAAAAGCGATCAGTTCCCCAGAGGCTTTTTCCAAACCAATATTTTTTATCTTACCACCGATCCCTGTTCTGCCAGCCTTATGAAATTGTATCCGACCATCATTATCATTCAGGATCATTTTTTCGGTATCATCATCAGATCCGTCATCAATGATGATCAGTTCCCAATTTCTGTATGTTTGCTTACGGATGCTCTCTACTGACTCAGCAATTAAATGCCCCCTGTTATAAGTGGGCATGATGATACTTATTTTTAGTGCTGTCTCCATTCTGATTTTATCATTCAAGCGTAGCTATTACCTGCTCTATCTTTTCTGTAATCGCTTCAAACGAAAGCTCTGTTTTAAATTGCTGTAACGTTCTTGCCCTTTCTTTTTTCATATCCAGCATCGGGGCTTGTTTCAAGGCTTGTACAAGTGCTGATACATTTCCCGCTTCGTATAGTAAACCGCAGTTACCAGGCCCGGTCATTTTTCTGAAGGATATGATATCTGTTACTACCGGAATGCAACCGGATGACATAGCTTCGCAAACCCCTATCCCACTACCTTCGTGGTGAGATCCCGAAATTATAAAGTCTGCAGCATTGTACCAGTTTTGTAATTCATCATGTGCAACTTTGCCAACTAGTTTTACTGCCGCCGAGCACTTTGCATCAAAGTTGAGCAGCCTTTTTATATCATTCAGTAATTCTTCGTCCTGGTATATCATGTATAGTTTGGCTTCCGGCTCAAGGGTAGCAAACTGTATAAATGCCTTTACTACTGTCAGCGGATCTTTATTTGCCTCCAGCCTGCCTACCCACAAAAAAACAGGCGATCCTTCAGCCCCGGTTATCGATCTTGCCTGTTTCTTATCCATAGGGTAAAAAACAGAAGAAGCCTGTATCACTTCATGAATTTTGTTCTTCTTGCTGATATTACCATGTGCAGTCCATTCTTTCCCAAACTCAGCAGCAGTAAATAAGTACGCATCAATGCATTGGTCTGCCAGTTTTTGCAACAACCTTTTTATACCATGGAAGGGCTTTTCTCCCCGATGTAACAGAATAATTTTAGTATCCCTGCCCAGTTTCAGCCTTAATTGAATTACCTGCCATGGAAATATGAGGCCGTTGATCAATACAATATCGGGTTGTAATGCTTTTATGTAACTATGTAACTTTAGTGGAAAATACTGTTTTGCTTTTTTGAAATTAAGAAAATGATACCTCACATTGTTGAACTGCTGCAAGCCCTGGTAATTGATCTGTTCAATACTATGTACCTGATGTTGCCCGGCAAGTTCTTCCAATATGCCTGTATAAAAACAGATGCGTTTAAGCCAGTGATCAGGGTCGCTGAATCCGGGAGTATAGGTATAACTTGTGCTCACGATCTTCATTATCTGCTGCAATATTTTTCTTATTTTTAAATATGAAGCTGTTTCAAAAAATACTAACCAAACTGAACGGGCTTCATTATTCCCAGGAGTATCTCTGTTTTGCCAATGACGCACTTACGGATAAACTTCATGCTTATCTTGTGCAGGACCAACGAATCATCCGGGATATTACATTCAAGCATCTCTTTGTAGGTTATTGCCCGCTGGTTTTTGCTTTTTCCCATGCAGATCTGCCAAATTCCATCCAGGTAGCTTTAAGCAACCGGGTTTTACAACCAAACGAAAATTTAAACATAAAGGATGCCCTTGCTCTGCTGCATTTGCGTCTTATAAAAAATCAGCAACTGGAAGATAGTAAGTTTCAATATTATGAAGGCATACAAGGGAACCATCATTTTCAATCTGCTTTTCATCAGTACATGGGTAAAATATACAATGAGTGGTACAATAAAAAACCGGGCAATGTTTTTTTACACAATAACCTGTACAAACAGGTACAGGCAGCCTATGCACTGCCCAGGCATATCTCTTTGATCACCGTAGGCAATAATGACCATTTTAACCTGTTCCCCACCGATCTGCACGGTCAGGCAGATGAAAACCATTATATCATTTCACTTCGCACCGGCGGCATGGCCTGCCGGCAGGTACTGGCCACAGGGAAGCTGCTAATATCGGAGATGCAAAGCGATGCATATAAAGTAGTGTACAGCCTGGGTAAAAACCATATGCAGGAAATGAAAACAATGGAGCATTTCCCATTCAGCCGGTTGTTTTCCGAAAAATATAATTTACCGGTACCGAACCTGGCAATTTCCTGTAGGGAACTGAAACTGGCCGATTCTTTTATTCATGGCATTCATACAATCTTACTTTTTAAAATCAGGAATACCCGGCAATTAACGGCCGGGAATAATACATTGATGCATATTCATAACAGCTATGCAAGCTGGCGTTATAAAAACGGGTTTAAGGGCAACTATTTAATGCGTTAGTACGATTTAATAGGGAATAGTTTTAACCAGCTGATATTAAATGAACAAGGTCCTTTTATTTAATCCGCGAAGTGCAAAGTACAAACCGAGGATACCCAACTCGATCCTCAGTGTTGCATCTTCCATTGAAGGACTGTATGAATATGTGATCGTAGATGGAAATATGGAATCTGATCCCTGGGAAAAAATTCAGGCTTACCTGTGCGAAGGAGGTTTTGGCTATTTTGGCTGCACCAGTATGCCGGGCCCTCAATTGAAACAGGCCATCCCGGTTTCGCAAAAGATCCGTGCATTATTTCCTGAACTAAAGATCATATGGGGCGGATATTTCCCTTCCAACCAGTCAAAGGCAGTACTCAGCTCCGGCTATGTTGATTTTGTGATAAACGGGCCAGGTGAAAAATCTTTTCCGGCTTTGCTGGATGCGTTGAAAAAAAATGAACCTTATGAAATGATTCATAATCTCATTTACAGATCAGGCGGGCAGATCATCAAAACACCTAAAGATGAATTGTACAACCCGGATGAATTACCCGCATTACCGTACGATACGCTCAATAAATTTTATCCCATAAAAAGATATCTGGGCAAGACCTATTTAGGTACAAAGACAATTGCATACCATAGCAGTATGGGTTGCCCTTTTAAATGTTCATTCTGTGCAGTAGTTCCTATTTATAATGCCAGATGGAGAGGTAAATCCGCCGAACTGATCTATAAAGACATCAAATACCTGAAAGATCATCATGGAGGCAATGCCATTGAATTTCACGATAACAATTTTTTTGTTTCTGAAAAAAGAACGGTGGAATTTTCGAAATTGATAAAGCCCGAAAAAATGACCTGGTGGGGCGAAGGCCGGATTGATACCATTGATAAATATTCGGATGAATCATTGGCCCTGATGAGAGAAAGTGGTTGCAAAATGATCTTCTTTGGGGCAGAGACAGGCAATGATGAAATTTTAAAGAAGATGGATAAAGGCGGTACACAAACCGCTGCCGAGATCAGGTCTTTTGCTGCCAGGATCGGCAGGTTCGATATCATACCGGAATATTCTTTTGTATTGGGTACCCCCGCTGATACGCCGGAGCTGGCTATGAAGCAGATCGACCAGGACATTGCATTCATCAAAGAAATAAAAGAGATCAACCCCAGAACAGAGATCATTATTTATGTATACAGCCCGGTTCCTACAGAAGGCAGCGATATGTACAACAGGGTTCTGCAAAGCGGTTTTCATTTTCCCGAAAAACTGGAAGACTGGATCAGTCCGCAGTGGGAAAGTTTTGACCTGCGGAAAAATCCGTTGACACCCTGGCTTACGCCGGAAATGATCAACAAAATAAAAGATTTTGAAACGGTGCTGAATGGTTACTATCCAACAACATCAGACATCAGGCTAAACAGTTTGAAAAGAAAAGTGCTGCATAATATTGCATCCTTGCGCTATAAAACCGGGATATACAAAAAACCATACGAATTGAAAGCTCTGCAGATTTTATGGAAATACCGTCAGCCGGAAATTGAAGGATTTTAAATCAGTCATTTGAATACAGTCATCAAACATATTGTTGCAAAAACGTACAAACCC
This sequence comes from Ferruginibacter sp., assembly GCA_046070545.1. Lineage (GTDB taxonomy): Bacteria > Bacteroidota > Bacteroidia > Chitinophagales > Chitinophagaceae > Ferruginibacter. The sequence goes on along the minus strand of JBJTMN010000122.1, from coordinate 8,162 downwards.
CTGTTGGCTAAATACCTTTCCAAAACAAGGTATTACAGGTATAAAGATATAAGGCTGGAAATACCACCGGAAGTATTTCACCCCGGCTTCTTTTTTAGTACACAAATGCTGTTACAATATATCAGCAAACTGCCATTACAAAAGAAAGAATTCCTGGAACCTGGCTGCGGCAGCGGACTTATTTCCATGATAGCTGCAAAAAAAGGTGCATCTGTTACTGCTACCGATATTAACCCGGTAGCCGTAGACTTTTTGAAAAAAAACTGCCTGGCTAACAACTTACATCTGAAAGTATTGCAGTCAGATCTTTTTAATGCCATCCCTGCTAAACAATATGACGTGATTGCCATTAATCCACCTTATTATAAAAAAGATCCCGTAACCCTGCAAGATCATGCCTGGTACTGCGGAGAACAGGGCGAGTATTTTTCAGTATTGTTTGCATCTTTATCTGATTATATACATGCTGATACTGAAATACTGATGGTATTGTTTGATGGCTGCGACATGCAAATGTTAGAGCGCTTTGCAGCTGCAAATAATTTCAGCCTCAATTGTGTACAAAGCAAACAAAATATGCTGGAGAGAAATTTTATCTATAAAGTCAAAAAGATCAGATGAGCAATACCGGCACATTGAATTCTGCTGCAGCATTTGATGAGTTGTATTTTTGCCTGCGGCAAAAAGAAGGGCGTATTTATTCAGATGCTGATGTGGCTGCCCTTCCATATATTTATGCCAGCCATCCGCATTATGCAGAGTGGGTTATCAGAAAACATTCGCAAAAAGCGCTGATCAGCTATATAGAACGTAAAAATACTGTTACCAGCATACTGGAAGTGGGTTGCGGTAACGGGTGGCTTTCTTCCCGTATAGCAAAGGCTGTTGATGCAGAAGTTACAGGCATTGATATAAACAGGTATGAGCTGGATCAGGCTAAACGTGTTTTTAGTAATATACCTGACCTTAATTTCATGAACGCAGATCTACATAGCCAGCATCTGAAAGACGAGAAATTTGATCTGATACTTTTTGCAGCCTCTATACAATATTTCCCGTCACTTAAACTGATCATACAGTCAGCTATTGAACATTTAACCCTGCAGGGCGAAATACATATCATGGATTCACCCTTTTATCAATTCCACGAAACAGCAGCAGCCAGGCAAAGAACAAAAGAATATTATGAAGGGCTTGGATTTGGAGCAATGTCCGATTTTTATTATCATCATCATCTTGCCGAACTGGAAAATTTTCAATACAAAATTTTACACCACCCTAATTCCTGGAAAAACAAATTGTCTATCAAAAAAAATCCATTTTACTGGATAACCATAAAAAACCGGTATCAATAAGATGCAATTGCAATCGCCATACAGAACCTACAAAAGGTACCGAAGCCTTCAAACGCACAAGCTGACAGCCTTACCCATCGTAATACTGATGCCGCACAGTGCCTGCAATTGCCGCTGCGTAATGTGCGATATCTGGAAAGGCAACAATAACCTGCAACAGCTTACTACAGATGACATACAGGCATTGATGAAAACTTTACAGGAACTGGACACCAGGCAAGTGCTGATGTCGGGCGGGGAAGCACTATTAAATCCGAATTTTTTCAGGTTCTGCGAAATACTGAAAAAAGAAAAGATAAAGATCACTTTATTATCAACAGGATTAACACTTAAAAAAAATGCAGAAGCGCTGGTAAAATATGTTGATGATATCATAGTATCTCTTGATGGTGATGAAGCTACGCATGACCGTATTCGTAACATCCCGGGTGCTTACAATAAAATGGCTGAAGGCATTCATGCGATAAAAATGTTGAAACCGGATTTTAAAATCACCTGCCGAACTGTGATACACCAGCTCAACTATACAGTTTGGCCGCAAATAATTCAGAGCGCCAAAAATCTTGGTCTTGACCAGATCAGTTTTTTACCGGCTGATGTAAGCAGCCATGCCTTTAACCGTCAACAGGCCTGGAATGAACCCAGGCAACATGAAATTCTATTATCAGAACAGGATATTGATGCATTAAAACTGATGACCGATAATCTGTGTATTGCTTTCAAAAATGAATTCAATAACCGGTTTATTACCGAAAGCCCCGAAAAGATCAGGAACATTTATTTGTACTATGCAGCCTATTTCAACCGTAATGATTTTCCCTTTAAGAAATGTAATGCTCCATGGGTGTCTGCTGTTGTTGAGGCAGACGGGACAGTAAGGCCCTGTTTTTTTCATGAGGCTTTTGGAAATATAAATACAGCATCTCTCGGTAAAATAATCAACAGTGAAACTGCTATCGCATTCAGAAAAAATTTAGACATTGCAAAGAATGAAACCTGTATAAAGTGTGTGTGTTACTTGAATCTTTCACCAGGCACGAAATTGTAAAATGAAAAAAATACTCTTTTCTCACTCCTACTTTTTACGCTTCGACCCCAAACAATGGGCCACCGGGCAGCCTTATGCCCCGCTGGGAACTTTGTATGCAGCATCGGTAACCAGGCAACATGAATATGATGTACATTTTTTTGATACCATGTTTGCCGTTAAACCAGAAGAAGTAATTCCTCACCTAGATAAAACGTCTCCCGATATTTTTGTCATTTACGATGATGGCTTTAATTACCTTACCAAGATGTGTCTTACCAACATGCGGGAAGCTGCTTTTAAAATGATAAAGTTTGCAAAGGAAAGAGGTTGCACTGTGATCGTTTCCGGTTCCGATTCTACAGACAGGTTTGAAATGTACCTGAATGAAGGTGCCGATTTTATATTACTGGGCGAAGCCGAAATTACATTACTGGAGCTTGTAAACTCTGTAAGTAAAAATGAAACTGATCTTTTTAATATAGAAGGAATTGCATTTATGCACAACAATGCTGTGGTTAAAACCGCGAGACGCCAGGTTATGAAAGATCTTGACGCACTCCCTTTTCCGGCCTGGGAGCTTATTGATATGGAACCTTACAGGGCTATGTGGTTAAAACATGCGGGGTATTTTTCTATGAATATGGGTACAACCAGAGGTTGCCCCTTTAAATGCAACTGGTGCGCCAAACCAATTTACGGAAATCGTTATAATGTGAGAAGCCCTGAGCATGTAATTGCTGAGCTACTGATGCTGAAAGAGAAATTCCGGTTTGATCATATCTGGTTTTGTGATGACATTTTTGGATTGAAACCAGGCTGGGTTAACCATTTTGCTAACCTGGTTGAAAATAACAACCTGCATTTTAAGTTCAAAATGCAGGGCAGGGTTGACCTGCTGTTGCAGGAAACGAATATTAAAGACCTGGCCAGGGCTGGTTGTGACAATATATGGATGGGAGCCGAAAGCGGCTCTCAAAAAATACTGGATGCCATGGACAAAGGAACTACCGTAGAACAGATCTTTGAAGCTACCAGGCTGTTGAAAAAGACGGGTATCAAACCTTCTTTTTTTATTCAGTTTGGCTATCCTGGCGAAACTTGGCCAGATATAGAAAAAACGATCGGCATGATCAATGAGTTACTGCCTTATGCGATCGGTATCTCAGTTTCTTATCCATTACCCGGCACTGTCTTTTTTGAAAAAGTAAAAGACCAGTTAAAAGAAAAGACCAACTGGACAGATTCTGATGACCTGGCTCTCATGTTCAGCAATACATACAGGCCGGCTTTTTACAAAATATTACATAGCTATGTACACAAAACCTATCGCAGGCATATTGCTTTTGAAAACATGAAACAACTTTTTATAAATCCTTTAAAAAGCAATGTAAGAACTGTGAAAAAAGCCTTATCAGCCCTTTATTATGTACCGGCATCTTACCTGGACAAACAGAAACTTCGTCAACTTGAAAAAACAGGCGCATGAATGTAAACAATGAGCTGCAGAGTGAAAGTGCATTCAGCCTTCAATCAAAGATATTTGATGAACTGTACCGCGACAATGCTATCATTCAATACAAAAGAGAAAGAGTAAGAGCTGTGGTAAAGCAGTTTGCTGCAAATTGCGGTACTGTGCTTGAGCTAAACAGCGGTACAGGCGAAGATGCCATATGGTTTGCACAGCAAGGTTATAAAGTACATGCAACTGATATTTCAACAGGCATGCAGGATATTTTGAATTCGAAAATAAACAGCCTGGGCCTGCAGCAAAAAGTCAGCACCGAGATCATATCATTTACAAATTTGGAAAATTTAAGAGAACAAAAAGAATATGATCTGATCTTTTCCAATTTTGCCGGTTTGAATTGTACAGAAGATCTGCATAAAGTGCTGGGTTCTTTTTCATCATTACTGAAACCAAAAGGAGTTGTCGTGCTGGCAGTTTTACCAAAATTCTGTTTATGGGAATTTTTATTATTGTTTAAAGGGAAATTTAAAACCGCTTTCCGAAGGTTCTTCAGCAGTAAAGGAGCAACAGCACATATGGAGGGTATTTACTTTCGATGCTGGTATTATAATCCCTCTTATATAATTAAACACCTGCAGCATAAATTCAATTTACTTACTGTGGAAGGATTGTGCACGATAGTCCCCCCTTCATATATAGATAGTTTTGCTGAAAAGCGTCCCGGGCTATTTACTTTTTTAAAATCAACAGAAAATAAATGGAAAAAAAAGTGGCCCTGGAAATGTATCGGCGATTATTATATTATAGCGCTTGAAAAAAAATAATCCTATAATACAAGGGATACAGAAAATTTCCTTTCTCTTATTATATCTTCCACTTTTTCCTGGTATGCTTTAATAACTTTTGCCTGAAAATTATTAGGGTCAGGCTTAGAAAAATGCCTGTCAATACTCATTCCAAGCAACCCTCCCCTGCTGTTCTTTTCCTGCCTTTGTACTTTCCCCTGCCATCTTTTTGCAGTCATGTTCATCAGTTTCCTGTCCGTAAAATCTCCGGCAGTTCCTGAAAATATCTTCTCCACACATTTACTAAGCAGCCCTTTCCTGAATTCTCCACAGGTTTTGCTTGTTAATTGTTTTAGCGGAAAAAATGTCTCTGTCCAGCTGTTTGCTTTGATAAATTTATCCAGGCTGTCCTTTCCATGCATGGGTAAGAGTGTCACAATTTCTACAGCAGTAAAAATATTCTTCTCTTTAATTTCCATGGCTTCCTCATCAACATAATAGTTCATGCAGTACCAGTTTTGCCTTCGTGTTAAAAAAGTAAGCTTTTTAAAAATATGCATGCAGGTTCTTGCTATCCACAAACGGTTGGCTGCTGTAATAATAAAAAAATCAATATCGGTTTTATCCGTGGCAAAATTTTTTGAAAGCGAACCGGAAACGGCTATTGCTTTCACATACGGGAACCTGTACAGGAACCTGGCAATACGGCATGCAGTTTTCAAATGTTCAGATGCCAATTGGTTCCCGTTCCGCCTGCGTTCAGCCAGTGAGTGATCATTTTGAAGCGAATAGAATTCACCGATCCTGAATATTGTTTTACTGCCTACCAATGTTTCCAGTTCCTGCTCCATGATACTATAGTTCACTTCTGAAGCATTAAACAAATAAATTTCCTCCCCGGTTAAAGGGTATTGAAAAAGATCGAAATATCCCAGGGTTTTCAATATATTTTGCGCAGTGTCTGTCAATGAAAAGATGAATTATATTACTCCCAAACTATTTCTGATATTTCCTGCCTTTGCAATTGCCTCAGGCGCTGGTATTTAAAAAAACTTTGTTGTGCAGTTAAAACAGCAATGGTAAATCCATTGTATCCATCCAAAAACCCCATTCTCAAAAAATACCCGTTAATAAATGACCATAGCGGGCTCAGAATGATTTTGTACCTGGGTTTTTTAATGCCTGCATCAAACAGGGATTGTGCAATTACCGTACTTACCTCTGAATTTCTTCTTCTGTATTCTTCCACATCTTTAAATGTATTATGATACATTTCGCCTTCCAGTCGTTTTACTTTCGTTCTTTCTTCCATAATAATAATATCATGCGGGTTCAATCCTCCGCAACGCCCAAACCGCTTATCAAATAATCTCAGTTTGCGATCAGGGTACCAAAGCCCGTGCCTGATATAACTGCCCCGGAAAATATTGCAACGCTTCATTGAATAGGCTTTGCAATTGAAATGTTGCTTTTCTTTTAAGATAGAGGCCGCCAGTTCATCGCTTAAAAATTCATCTGCATCAAGCAGTAACACATAGTTGTTGGAGGCTTCGTTTATTGCCTTATTTTTTTGCTTGATGTACCCGTCAAAAGCCGATTGTTTTACAATAGCTCCCAGCGATAAGGCTATTTCCACAGTCCTGTCATCCGAAAAAGAATCAATAACGATAATTTCGTCAGCTACAGGTGCAACAGATTCAATACATCGTTGAATATTCTTTTCTTCATTGAAAGTGATAATCACAACAGAAAGGGCATTCATTGGCATCTCTTTTTCTTATAATTAAACGAAAATATACATACCAGGGTTGCCTGACTCCATGCTTCCCGGCCGGCTGTTTTCTTCCATGGCTGTTTTATTCGGTATCAATAAAAGCGAAAAAAAGAAGCCGTAAAAAAATATACCCTTATTTAGTTCCAGTACATTTTCGGAGAATGAAACCACGGTGATCAATATCATGAAAGCCAGTAAAAGGACATCCTTTCCCTGCAGCGCATTTGCATACCCAAAATATAGAATAAACAGAAATAAAAGTAAACCGATCATCCCTGTTTTTAACAAAAAAGCCAGGTACTGGTTATGGGTATTAAATTCATTGATATAAGATATATAAAGCCCCTTGTTGAAATATTTCTCTTTTAGCAGCTTAATTTCTGAGCCACTTCCATAACCAATGAACGGTGATAGTTTAATCATTTCCAGGGTGGCTTCCCACCTGGCAAGCCTTGGCTCTGTATTTTCGATCAGTTTTACATGGTCCGTCAGATCGGTCTTTAATTCGCTTACATACCTTGTTTTAAATGAATCGACATTATATATCAGCATAAAAACTGCTGCTGAAATAAATGAAGTTATTAAAAACAGTTTCACTCTTTTTCTTCCCTGAAAAAGTACATAAGGAAATGCAAGATTAACTACAATAAGAAAAGAGATGAAAACAGCGCGGGATGATAGCTGGATAAGCCCTGCAAATAAAATAAGACATGCAATTATATAAATCCATTTCTGCCTGAGTGGCTGTTTTTTTATAAGAATGAATAAAAATGCAACTATTGAAAAAGCGATATACATAGATAAGTACGTAGCATGAATACCAATCGGCAGCGAAAAGTTATGATTCATGAAACCCGCCGTAAAAAGTGATGCCAGTGGGAGCTTAAAAATTAAAATGGTTCTGATCGCGTCGAAATACAGGTAGATAACGGTAATCACACAGGAAAATCCAAATATGCCAATCAGTTGCATCCTGTACCTGGCAAAATGTAAATGGGAAAGTGCAAATAGTACGGGAAACAGCAAGATTCCCAATTGGCGCACAGCGAGGTTAATACCTTCCTGTTTATCTGTGCTATATATTATTGAAACCAGGTTAAGCAGAAAAAATGAGATAAGTATTAAAACAGGCTTTTTGAAAATATTCCTGAAGTCCTCCTTTTTTACATGGATCAAAGTATGAATACCAAAACTTATTAAAACCAGTTCACTGTAAAAATAATCGTATGGTAATACAGCCAGGAATAAAGCCAGGTGATAGTAGCTTATCTTATTCTCAGTAGTATCATGTATAAAAATAGTATACCTCATCTCTTTTTTTTATTATACCAATCCAAAAACAAAGCCTCATAACTGTTTACAATGGCAGGCCAGCTGAATTGTTCTTTGATCTTTTGTAAGTTATTTTCAGGCATCGCTGTTGATGTATCTGAATGATCTGATTCATCGATCAGCCGATGTACTTCTGCAGCAGTATTAAAATAAAGTGCATCACTTTGAAGAACAGCCCTGTTAAATTCATTACCATGTGCAGCTATCAAAACACCATCTGCCATAGCTTCCAGCAGCGAAGGGTTAGTACCACCAACACTATGCCCATGAAAATACAGTTTAGAATATTTTCGAAGTGCACCTATTTTAGTTTTATCAAAAACAGCTCCGCAAAAAATCAATCGCCGGTCTGCTCCATATTTTGAAATCATTTTTTTTCCAAATGAATTATTGATATTGCCTACTACCAGGAACTTCA
>JBJTMN010000121.1:0-4483 GCA_046070545.1 Ferruginibacter sp. | reverse complement strand
AATTCAGCCAGCTTATATCCATATTGATGGCAGCCAGCAGTTGTGCAAGTTCTTCATGCAGTTCATAAGCAAAATATTTACGGTCATTTTCAAGAAGGGTTTTAAAATGACTGGCAAGTCCTTTGAATTTTGAGTGTTGTTCTTCTACTTCCTGTTCAATTTTTTTCCGGTCGGTAATATCTTTGGCTATGGCCAGAACAATTTCCCTGTCAAACAGATAAACGGAGGTCCATTCCAGCCAGATAACTGCGCCGCTTTTGGATATATAACGGTTGCAGAAGTTGTGCAGTACTTCTCCCTGCAGTAATTTAAAACGTTTCTGCAATGTTATTTCCACATCGGCGGGATGCATAAAAGTTGTAACAGGCTTGCCGAGTAATTCTTCAACTGAATATCCCAGTTTACGGGATACTGCCGGGTTTACTTTCTTCAGAAAACCATCTTTGCCAGCTAACCATACAAGATCGGGCGTTAATTCAAAAAAATCTGACAGTCCAATATCTTCCAGCATTATTTTATTTTATACTTCAATAGAAAGTTTATAATACCTGAACAACCTGTTTTTGCAGGCCAACAGACAGTTTGCTTTTTTGCCAACCAGAGTCAACGAAATTGAACGGAAAAAGAAAAAAATTGTTGCAGGAAATGCCTCATAAGGCAATTAATGGATTCTTTTCTACAGCATGTAATCATATATTTTACAACCACAGCACTAATAATGATGAAGCTGGCATTTACCGAACCGGGATACCTGCATTAATAACTGCGCAGGTAGAATTTAACCCCGTTTGCATTGATAATTGACATGCCGTTCTTCATGCTGCCACTGTATTGTTCAAAAGAAGAATAATAAGCAAACGTAAAGCTTCCGATACTCTTTATTTTCCCCCTGAAGGCTTTATCTTCAAACGAACCATAATAAGTAAGGGATGTAGCACCCAGCGTTTTCATTTTTCCCCGAAATGCTTCATTTTCGTATGATGGATACCAGGTAACACTTTGCTGGCCTATAGTTTTCAGATTGCCGGCAAATGATTTATCTTCAAATGACTGGTAATAGTCCATGTTGACAGCGCCGATACTTTTTACTTTTCCCCTTAATGATTCGATCTCATAAGATGGATAATAGCTGACCAATGTTCTGCCAATATATTTTACCCTGCCACGCAGTGCTTCGTCGTCATTCTGGCTATAATATTCAACCCTGCCCACATATGGTTCCAGGTAGTCATTATAATTTTCCTGGTTGCCAATAAAGCGGTCGAAACCCCATTTAGTGATCTGCCCGTCTTTGCTGATGTATACCTGAACATTTTCATCCAGGCCAATAACAAAGTCATTTACATTGCCGGTGCCGGTTATGGTAATTTTTGAAATACGCTGTGCAAAAACAGTTGTACAAAAAACAACGGCTGATGCCATTAAAATGAGTTTTTTCATAAAGATCCCAACGGGTTATTTTGAGTATAAAGATACGCTACAAAATAAATATACAAACCTGTTTTGTATCAGATTTCACCCGTATTGATTAATTTATGATTTCCTTGTACCTGCGTTTTAAAATGGTTTAAATTGCAGTATGCTTAAGTTATTGACCCCGTTTGTATGTATTGCCTTTTTGTGCTGTAGTCATCCCAATTACAAAAACCCGCATGTCATTATTGAAACCAGGCTGGGTAATATTGAGGTTGAACTTTTTGCCGATAAAGCACCTAAAACCGTTGCGGCTTTTTTAATGTATGTTGATTCGGGTTTTTATAATAATACCTCTTTTTACAGGGTATTAAAAACCGAAGAATTACCTACGCCATCCAACACGGGCATCATACAGGGCGGTATGTGGCAAACCAATCCTGCAAAAAAAATAACCATCCCTGGCATTGAACATGAAAGCACCAAACTGAGCGGTTTAACACACCAGTCGGGCACCATTTCGCTGGCACGTTTAGCACCAGGCACTGCCAATACCGAATTCTTTATTTGTATAGGAGATCAGAGTCCGCTTGATTTTGGAAGGCGTGGAACTGAAGACGGCCAGGGTTATGCTGCTTTTGGCGAGGTTTTCGAAGGCATGACCATTGTAAGAAAGATACAGGCACAAAAAAGCCATGGCGACCGGTTTGATGAAAAAATAGAGATCAGGCGGATAACCCGCCTTTAAAGTCCATTTTAAACATTTTGCTGCAAATGCTGTTATACAGTTAAACAAAATATTTACAATGGTTACACTCAGTAAAACTTCCTGTACACTGGCAGCAGTTCTTTCACTTACTGTAGTTCTGTTAGCATCTTGCTCATTCAGCGATAAAGCCACTCAGCAATACTATGAAAAAGCATCGGTCAAAAGCTATGATATGATCGCTGTACCTGGGGTGCCATTTACCGAAGCTGGCTGGGACAGTACCATGAAGGCCCGTGTTTACTGGGCCAAACATTTATATGATAAGGGTATTGCAAAAAATATCATGTTTTCGGGGTCCTCTGTAAGCAGCCCCTACTACGAAGGTGAAATAATGGCCTTGTATGCCATCGCACTGGGCATTCCAAAGGAACACGTTTACAGTGAAACAAAGGCCAAGCATAGTACAGAAAACCTGTATTATGTATTTCTGAAATCAAAAAAAATGGGGTTCACAAGCCTTGCACTGGCAACCGATCCTTACCAGGCAAAGCAGTTAAGAAGGTTTGCCAGAGAAAGAATTGGCGAAGATGCGGGTATTATACCCATTGTATTTGACACACTGAAAAAAATGCAGCCGTATATGATCAATCCGAAAATTGATTTTCAAAAAGCTTACGACAGCAATTTTGTTTCGTTGAAATCCCGGGAATCTTTCTGGAAAAGATTAAGAGGCACCATGGGAAAGAATATTGACTACCACGCTTATTAAGCGTTATTTCTTTTCCTGGATCTGTACCTGGATGTCTTTGTCGCCCCAAAGGATACTCATGTTTCCGTCTTTATCAATTTTATAGGTCAGTTTTTCAGAAAATGAATCTACTTCCCTGTCACGTACAGGCACCCTTAACACATCATCGGCTTCTTTGTACGTGAAAGCGCCCCACTGGTCCCAGGTTTTATTGAAAATAAGGATCCAGGTCTCTTCCTGAACCTGAACAAAAAATCCGTATTTGCCTTTTGGCAATAATTTGCCTTCCACAACAATGTCCCTATCAGTTTCAAAAACGGTAGCTTCATTGGCTCCTGCACGCCAAACCTTTCCTGGCAATGGTTCCAGGTCAACACCAATTGTTCTTCCTTTAACTGATGGCTGGCTGTAGGTAATGGTAATAGTTGTTTGACCAACTTTTTGAGAAACTGTTGCCGGCGGGCTTGGTCTTTTGGATTTGTCTTTTTGAGCGAATGAACAAAATGAAACAAGGAGTAATAAACTAAGGGGAAACAGAAATCTCATGTACTATATTTTTTTGTTAAACAATATTATCAGGTGTAAGTTAAGTATTTTTTCTACAGGCATTGCACAAGATTGAATATTTACAGGTACCTGGTCTTACAATTGCCCGGCAACCTGGCTCAGTCTTTCCCACATGATCTCTCCCGCCAGGTTATTTTCCGAATCTACTGTTACATAGGCTGCATAGGCAACAAGCTTAAGTTTATGTGCTTTTACCATTAATGTGTTCAGTTCAAAAACGCTGAGTTTAAATGGCCGTTGAGGATACAGGAAAGTTCTTATCCGGACAATTACGCCTTCTATTTTTCCCTTTGCAATAAAGCCCGAGTCTTTTGAATTGAACAACACTTGTTTGATATCAATATACCCGTTTTCGGATAGCCATGTTTCTACATGCTTTCGGCCAACAGAGTCGATTTCAGGCAGGTAGTAATTTTCCATGTGGTTTCGTTTGAAAACCAAATATATACTATTGGCAACACAAAAAAGTATTTTTACTAATTAAATACAGTATTTTCCACATGGAGTATGAAGCAACGATTTTGTTGTTGTTTTGTACTACAAACTAACGGGACATTAGCCAGGACAGAAAGATTAATCAGGTATAAGGCCGATCGGGATAATAATTTCCCACCTGTTCTTTACCAGGGGGTTCAATAGATCCTTATCAAGTAAATGCGAGAAACGTACTCCAAAACTTACGGGATAAGCATTCCATATTCTGGTATCAAAAAAAAGTTCGGCCCCGGTACTGCTGTTTCTGATCTCGGTAAGTACATTATTAACCCTTGCCCTGGCATTTGTGTAATCATAAAAGGCATTGGCCCTTAACCGCTGAAAATAAAGCAGGTTGGCAAAACCCCAATCCGGGTAAACTATGGGCAACTGGTAATTGATACCGATCTTATACATACGTCTTGTGCTCAGGGCCTCGTAACCACGGGAATAGGCAAAATTCTTACTGAACAGATCCGGCATGGTATCCCTGCTTTGATAAGCTGTATTGATCAGCAGGCTATGGTTACGCCCAACACCAGGAAAATAAAAAGATGCATGCCCCACAAACT
>JBJTMN010000120.1:0-5444 GCA_046070545.1 Ferruginibacter sp. | reverse complement strand
TTGAGCAGTATGGCGAAGTAACCAACTCCCGGACACTGGCAAAAACAATTGTAATGCAACGGGCATTGGCACCTATAAGAACCATCAACGAATTTAAGAATGCAGCGCACGCTGTAGTAAAAGGTAACCCCCAAAAATATTTTGCACAGGTATTCCAGGCATTGCGGATAGAAGTGAACGATGAACTGGGAGCCTTAAAAGAACTGCTGCAGCAGACTGTATCTGTTTTAAAACCGGGTGGAAGGATTGCAGTCATCACCTTTCATTCGCTGGAAGACAGGATCGTAAAGAATTTTTTCAGGGATGGCACTTTTGAAGATACAGCCATTGATGATGTGTATGGCCATCGGTTTGAAAATCCTTTTAAAGTAATAACAAAGAAACCAATTACAGCCGGCGAAAAAGAATTAAAAGAGAACAGCCGGTCACGCAGCGCAAAACTGCGGGTGGCAGCAATGAAGTAAAAGTTAAAAAGAAGCAGATAAAAGAAATGTCAACTGAAAATGAAATAAAGGAACAGCCGGTAGCCAGCCAGAAGATTGACTGGAAAAAGCTGATCAGCCACAAATGGGTGGTAAAGAATATTCCTTTCTTTTTGTTTCTGACCATTCTGGCAGTGCTGTACATATATAATGGACATCATGCGGATAAACAGGTTTTAAAGATCAGTACAACTGAAAAAAAAATAAAGGAACTGGAATACGAATACAAAACGATCAAGAGCGATGTGATCTTCAGAAGCAAGGCAAGTGAACTGATAAAAGTAGTAGAGCCACTGGGGCTAAAAGAACTGAAGCAGCCACCGGTTTTATTGGAAGAAAAAAAACAGTAAAAAGCAACAACAACATTGGACGTTAAAAAAGACATACTATGGAGGGTTTATCTCAGTTTCCTGGGAATCGTTATCCTTGGCTTATTTGTCATTGGAAAGGCTTTTTACATTCAGCAGGTACAGGGCGATTTCTGGACAAAAATGGATAACAACCTTCATTTGAAATACCTGCCAATTGAAGCCGAAAGAGGAACGATCTACAGCGAAGACGGAAATATGTTAAGCACTTCTGTTCCTGTTTTTGATGTGTATGTTGATTTTGCAGCAGAAGGCCTGCGTGAAAAAGACGGCAAAAGGTTTAAAGATAATGTGGATAGCCTGGGTATTTGCCTCGCCAATCTATTTAACGATAAAAAAGCAGAGGAATACCAGCAGGAACTGAAACTGGCCTATAAAAATAAGGACAGGTATTACCTGCTTAAAAAGAAAATTTCATTTACAGATTATAAGCAGCTGCGTGACTTCCCTTTGGTAAAACTGGGAAAAAATAAAAGCGGTTTTATTGTAGTGTCAAAAGACAAACGCATTAATCCTTATGTTTTACTGGCCAACCGTACCATTGGTTTATCAAGAGATAATGCTGCCAATGTGGGATTGGAACAACGATATGACAGTTTGCTGAAAGGCAAAACAGGAGAGCAACTGGTAAGGTATATGGCAGGCGCTTATATGCCGGTTGATGGTGGCGAAGTGGATCCTGAAAACGGGAAAGATATTATTTCTACACTGGATACTTATATACAGGATGTTACAGAATCGGCACTGATGCGAATGATGGTTGGTAATAATTCTTTACATGGTACCGCCATTGTGATGGAAACGGCTACCGGTAAGATCAAAGCGATCGCAAACCTTGGACAGCAAGCCGATGGAACCTATACTGAAGACCTGAATTATGGCGTGGGTAAAGCAACCGAGCCCGGCTCTATTTTCAAATTGGCAACTTTAATGAGCCTGATGGATGATAAATATGTTACCATGAACTCTATTGTTGACTGCGAAGGCGGCAAGAAGAATTTTTATGGATTAACCATCAAAGATTCACATTTAGGTGCAGGAGAATTAACGATCAAAGATGCTTTTGCCAGGAGCAGTAATGTTGCATTTGCCAAACTGGCCGATCAGTATTATCACAGTCAGCCTTCAAAATTTATTGAGCACCTGCACAAATTCAGGCTGGATACCCTTACCGGGATCGATCTTACTGCAGCATCCGGCAAGCCAACAATAAAAAAACCAACTAACCGAAGCTGGGCAAATACAACCATTCCTTACATGGCGCATGGTTACGAGGAACTGGTAACCCCATTGCATTTGCTCATGCTGTATAACGCCGTTGCCAACAACGGCAAAATGATGAAGCCTTACCTGGTAAGCTCCATAAAACAATATGGTGTAGAAGTAAAGAGCATAAAACCACAGGTTTTGGTAGATAAGGTTTGCAGCGATGAAACCCTTGCCCAGCTTAAGGAATGTTTACTGGCGGTAGTTGAAGGCGAGCATGGTACAGCAAGGATCATTAAGGATTCATCATACCGCATAGCAGGCAAAACCGGTACAGCTGTTACCGCTTTGGATAACCGTGGTTATAATAAAGGCAATAAGATTTACCAGGCTTCTTTCATCGGTTATTTTCCGGCCGATCAGCCAAAATATACCATGGCTGTTGTTATTCAAAACAGCTCTAAGTCAGTAAAGGTGTACGGTGCTGATGTATCGGGAGTTGTATTCAAGGAGATCAGCGACCGCATTTATGGAAGCTACCTGAGCACAAGAAAATATGTGGCAGCAAACAATCCCGATAGCAGCCTGTACAATTATTTTGGAATGAAGGATGAACTGGGTTCCATTTTTACTTCACTGAATCTGCACTATACCGATTCAGGGAATTCGGGTTACTGGAGATCTGTACAGATAAAAAATAATTCCGGTTTACTGAATACACCGGCTTCAAATTCATTACCTGGTTCTGTAACCCCCAATGTTGTAGGTATGGGTTTGAAAGATGCTGTGTATTTACTGGAAAATAAAGGACTGAAAGTTACTGTGACAGGCAGGGGCCGTGTAATGAACCAGTCGCTTGCAGCAGGTACCAATTTTAATAAAAATCAAAACATCGCTTTAATACTGAATTGATACTGCAGGATATACTATATAAGGTTTCTATTCGCTCTGTAAAGGGTAATACCAATATGGAGATAAATGGTTTGCATATTGATTCCAGAAATGTGCACACCGCAGATTGTTTTATTGCTGTGAAGGGCACTAAGAACAACGGAAATGAATTTATTGCAGGTGCCATTGAAAGGGGAGCAACAGCTATTGTTTGCGAAGAATTTCCTTCGGTGATCAATGATGCCGTTACTTATATACAGGTTGATAATGCTGCAGAAGCTGCCGGTTACATGAGCCATAATTTTTATGGAGAACCTTCCTTGAAATTAAAACTGGTAGGCGTTACAGGTACAAACGGTAAAACCACCATTGCAACGCTGCTCTGGAAACTGTTTACCGCATTGGGGTATAAATGCGGATTGATCAGTACCGTGCAAAACCAGGTTGGCAGCAAAATAATTGAAGCAACCCATACCACACCCGATGCGGTTAGCCTGAATGCCTTGTTAAGGCAGATGGTTGATGAAGGTTGTGCGTACGTATTTATGGAGTGCAGCAGTCATGCTATTCACCAGGGAAGAATTACAGGCCTGCAGTTTAGTGCTGCATTGTTCAGTAATATAACACATGATCACCTCGATTATCACAAAACATTTGATGAATATATCCGGGTAAAAAAATCATGGTTTGATACACTGCCATCAACCGCATTTGCCATCAGCAACGCAGATGACAAACGCGGATCGGTGATGTTGCAGAACACAAACGCAAAGAAATTATTCTACAGCCTGAAGACCATGGCCGATTTTAAAGGCAAGATACTGGACAACAGCCTGGAAGGTTTGCACATGACGGTGAATGAAAAGGAAGTGTATTTCCGGCTGATAGGAGAATTCAATGCATACAATTTACTGGCCGTGTATGGTGCTGCCGTTTGCCTGGGCGAAGATAAAGATACCGTGCTGCAGGTATTGAGCAGCCTGGATGGGGCCGAAGGAAGATTTGATTATACCGTAAGCGGAAAAGAAAAAGTAAAAGGGATCGTTGATTATGCACACACACCGGATGCTTTATTGAATGTACTGGCAACAATAAAAAATCTGCGTAAAGGAAATGAGCAGGTGATAACTGTGGTAGGTTGTGGTGGTGACAGGGACAAGACCAAACGCCCGGTAATGGCCGAAGTTGCCTGTGAGTATAGCGATAAAGTGATCCTTACTTCCGATAATCCAAGGAGTGAAGACCCGTTGGAGATATTAAAGGACATGCAGGCAGGAGTGAATGCGGCGGCTAAAAAAAAAGTGATCTCTATAGCCGACAGGAAAGAAGCCATTAAAACAGCGGTAAGCCTGGCCGGTAACGATGATATTGTTTTAATAGCAGGTAAAGGGCACGAGAAGTACCAGGATATCAAAGGCGTGAAGTATGATTTTGATGATAAGAAGATATTGAATGAAATGTTTGAATTGTTAGAAAAATAAAGAAAATGTGCTGATGTGCTAATTAGCTGATATGCTAATAAATCACAACAGCGTTTAGGCGAATTTGAAGAATGTAATTAGTATAAAGAATTAGCATATTGGCTAATCATCAAATTATTGAATTAATATGTTGTATCACATTTTTAACTGGCTTGCTAAAGAAGGTTTCCGTTTCCCGGGTATCAATCTTTTTCAGTTCATCACTTTCAGGGTGATGCTGGCAATGATATTGAGCCTGGTGATCACAACGGTGTACGGAAAAAAACTGATCAGGTTTTTGCAGAAAAAGCAATTGGGTGAATCTGTGCGTGATCTTGGGCTGGCCGGTCAAAATGAAAAGAAAGGAACACCAACCATGGGTGGTATCATCATCCTGCTGGCAATCTTAATACCAACCCTGTTACTGGCAAACCTGGATAAAGTATATATACGGCTGATGCTGTTGTGTACGGTCTGGCTGGGTACTATCGGTTTTATAGATGATTATTTAAAGATAAGAGCAAAGCGTATTGCACAGGCAAAAGGTATTGCGTATAAGAAAAGTGACAGTGATGGTTTGGCCGGCAGGTTTAAGATCTTCGGACAGGTGATGTTGGGAATTATTGTAGGCGCAACACTTTATTTTACACCAAGTGTTATAGTTGAAAGAGAAATCCCTACATCCAATATTCAATTTGTAAAAGATTCTGTATTGAACAGGGGAGAAAAATTAATGAGTGACTCTTTTCATATTGTGAACCTGGACGGTAAAGATCACATTTTTGCAAAAGTTAAAACACCTATAACCACTATTCCGTTTTTAAAAAAACACGAATTCAATTACGCAAAACTTTTGCCAAAAAGCTGGGAAAGCTATGCGTATATACTTTACATCATCATTGTAATATTAATTGTAACAGCTGTAAGCAACGGTGCCAATATTACCGATGGTCTGGATGGACTGGCAACAGGTGTGAGTGCCATCATCGGTATTTGCCTGGGCATATTTGCATACGTAAGTGGTAATATAAAATTTG